>DATAIN010000753.1:0-2189 GCA_036262635.1 Gemmatimonadaceae bacterium
TGCTTCCTGTTCGAGCTGATCATCTCGCACCCGGAGCTCGGGCCGGTCGCGCGCGGCTTCATCCCCGACCCGACGATCGTCTCCGACCCGACGAAGCTCTACATCGCGATCGGCATCCTCGGCGCGACGGTGATGCCGCACAACCTCTACCTGCACTCGTCGGTCGTGCAGACGCGCCGGTACGAGGAGTCCGCCGAGGGCAAGCGCGAGGCGGTGCGCTTCGCCTTCCTCGACTCGACCATCGCGCTCTCCTTCGCACTCTTCATCAACGCGGCGATCCTCATCGTTGCCGCGGCGACCTTCCACACCACGGGCAACACCCAGGTCGCCGAGATCCAGGACGCGCACAAGCTGCTCTCGCCGCTGCTCGGCGTCGCGGGAGCGAGCACGGTGTTCGCGCTGGCGCTGCTCGCGTCCGGACAGAACTCGACGCTCACCGGAACGCTCGCCGGCCAGATCGTGATGGAGGGGTTCCTCAACATCCGCCTGCGCCCCTGGCTGCGACGGCTGATCACGCGCGCCATCGCGGTGGTGCCGGCCGTCATAGTCGCCATACTGTACGGGGAGAGCGGCACCGCCAGGCTGCTCATCCTGAGCCAGGTGATCCTCTCGCTGCAGCTCTCCTTCGCGGTCTTCCCGCTCGTGATGTTCACCTCGGATCGCGCGAAGATGGGTGGCTTCGTGAACGGACCGTGGGTGAAGTCGCTCGCCTGGCTCGTTGCGATCGTCATCGCGGCGCTCAACGCGTGGCTGCTGGTGCGGACCTTCGCCGAATGGGTGGCATGATGTATCACCGCATCCTCGTCCCACTCGAGAACACGGCCACCGACGCGGTGATCCTCGAGCACGTACGTGGCCTCGCGACGTTCTGCAAGGCGTCGGTGGTGCTCATCCACGTCGCCGACGGCTTCGTCGCGCGCAATTACAGGCCGCTCGCCCTCCGCGAGTCGGAGGAGATGCGCGCCGACCGCGAGTACCTCGAGCGGTGCGCGCAGAAGCTCTGCGACGAGGGGATCGACGCCGACTCCCTGCTGGCGGGCGGGGATCCGGCGATCGAGATCAGCGCCGCGGCGGAGCGCGAGGGGTGCGACCTGATCGCGATGTCCACGCACGGGCATCGCTTCGTGAAGGACATCCTCTTCGGGTCGGTGGCGAACGAGGTCCGGCATCGGGCGCGCGTGCCGGTGCTCTGCGTCCGCGTCGGCTCCGTCACACCCACTCCACCCGTCGGCGTGCCCGCGTACCGGCCATGACCGCGCTTCCCGTGCACGGGATGCTCACCGCGCCCGCGGAGGATTGCCTCAAGGCGATCTACGACCTCGAGCGCGCGGGGCAGGGCGCCGCGGTGACGACGAACGATCTCGCGCACCGGCTCGATCTCGCGGCGGCGAGCGTCACCGGGATGGTGAAGCGGCTCGCCGATCAGGGGCTGATCGACCACGCTCCGTATCGCGGCGTGCGGCTCACCGAGAGCGGGCGCCGCGCCGCTCTCCGCACCCTCCGGCGCCACCGGGTGATCGAGACGTACCTGGTGCAGGCGCTCGGCTTCGGGTGGGACCGGGTGCACGCCGAGGCCGAGCGGCTCGAGCATTCGGCGAGCGACGAGCTCGTGGACCGGATGGCTGCGGCGCTCGGGGAACCGGAGACGGATCCGCATGGCGCCCCCATCCCGACGCGCGAGCTCGCGGTGACCGAGGGCCCGGTCGGCCGGCCGCTCTCCGATCTCGCCGTCGGTGAGCGCGCCACCGTCTCGCGCGTCGAGGACGAGGACGCGGACCGGCTGCGCTACCTCGCGACGCTCGGTGTGGTGCCGGGAGTCGCGGTCGAGCTCACAGAGCGCGCGCCGTATGGCGGCTCGCTCTCGGTGCGGGTGGGGACGGAGACCCGCCAGCTCGGCGCGCAGCTCGCATCGCAGGTGATGGTGGTCTGAGCGCGGGCTCGCCGTTCGTCGGAACGCTCCTTGCGAGTCGGGGAGGGACAAAGGCACCGCGTCAACGCTTGGAGGATCACGTGACCTCGCCGCGCTCTCAACTCCCCCACATCGATCCCGATGCGGGGATTCCCGATCTGATTCGCCGTCTCACCGACGATTCCAAGCGCCTCGTCTCGGACGAGGTGCGGCTCGCGAAGCTCGAGATGACCGAGAACCTGCACGCGGGGGCGCGAGGCGCGCTCTGGCTCTCCCTCGC
>DATAIN010000754.1:0-3095 GCA_036262635.1 Gemmatimonadaceae bacterium
GTGGAAAAACTCCCCAACGCCGACTCCGCACCGCACGCCTGCGCACTCTGCGGTGAGCCGATGGACTCCTCCGAGACCGCGGTCGCCGTCAGGCGCGCCGACGGAGCTCCCGGACTCGTCCATCCGGCCTGCTATCCGACCTACTCCGCCCAGCAGCGCGCCCTCGGCAACGCCGACGTGGCCGCCTCCCCCTTCCGCGATCTGCCGACGCCCCGCGACGAAGGCACCGCCGGCGCCGCCTAGACCGGCACCAGCGCGTCCGCCCCGTCGTACCCGGGGTTGTTGACGCGCGTCGAGATCCGCTCGGCGACCATCGTCTCCATCGGATAGGGGTGGGTCTCGAGCAACGCCTGCACCTCGGCGCTCGACGTCAGCTCGGGGTCGAGCCAGCGCGCGTGCAGCTCGGGGGGGAGGATGCGCGCCATCCGGTGGTGGTACTGCGCGAACCACTCGCTCGCCGGTCCGACGATGACGCTGCAGCTCCAGAGATCGCGCGGCTCGTCACCCTCCCCCCCGCGCCACCGCTCCCAGAGCCCCGCCATCGCGAATGGCTTTCCGTCCGGCCGACGGATGCGATAGGGGACGCGCGCGCCCTTCGGCCCCGTCCACTCGATGATCCCGTCCACGATCACGAGACAGCGCTGCCGCTGCCAGGCGCGACGAAAGGTCGGCGCCGAGCTCGCGCGCTCGAGCCGCGCGTTGAAGGTGCTGTACTCGCGATCGAAGCGCTCGACCTCCTCCGGGGTGCGGAGATGCCCGGGGATGAGATTCCAGTACATCGGCCGCAGCGTCGTCGCGCCGGTGTCGGGATCGACGTGGACGACGAGCATCTCCTGCCGCGGGGAGAGGTTGTACCGCGGCCGGAACAGCGTGTAGCTGTTCGCACGCTCGGTGAAGCTGAACTGGTCGGGGAGGATGTCCCCGGTATCCGTGATCGTCGCGCGGCCGCACATGAGAGGGAACGGTACCGTCGGGACGGCGATCACGCGAGCACTTCGCGGGTCCCACGTCCCACGTCGACATGGGAGAGCGCTGGCGCGGCTCACGTGGGACGGGGGAAGTCATCGCTGCGCTCGACAACGGGGGACGGGGGACGGGGGAGGCTCCGAGGCGGGGACGTGAGACGTGGAAGAGGCGGGGATGCTGCGACCTCGGATAAAGGAGCAGGGACAAAGGAGCAGGGATCCCCCGACCCCCGTCCCCCGTCGCCGAGCGAGCGCAGCGAGCGACGGCTTCCCACGTCCCCGCATCTGCCGCGGCAGCGCCCTCCCACGTCGCAGGTGAGACGTCGGATGCCTAACGCTTGACCTTCGATCCCAGCCATGCCTCGCGGAACTTCCTGATCTCGTCGGTCACCGGCCGACCGGCGGATTCGCAGGTGACGATCGAGAGTGAGGGTTGGCCGCGGAGCGTCATCGGGATGGTGTGGCGGAGGCCGCGCTGGCGGACGTCGACCTGGACGGTCTCGCCCACGCGATGGCGCGCGACCGCGGCGCGGAGCGCGGCGGCGGTCGTCGTGGCCTCGCCGCCGACCGAGTAGATGATGTCGCCGCTCCCGATCCCCGCCGCGTACGCGGAGCCGCTGGAGGAGCTCCAGTTCACGAAGACGCCCGTGGTGTCGTCGTCGAGCGAGGCGCCGAGGGAGGGGCGGACGACGGTGTCGGCGGCGAGGAGGAAGCCGGCGGGGGCGAGGAGGCGCGCGTAGTCGGCCACCTCGCGGCCCTCGACGTAGCGGCGGAAGAAGTCGTTGGCGAAGGCGGTGTCGCGCGTGAAGCTGCCTAACGCGACGCGGAGGTCGCGCACGGTGTAGGGGCGCGCGGGGGCGAGGGCCGCGGTCTGGCGGCGACCGAAGTCGCGCCACATCGTGCGCATGAACTCGTCGAGGGAGCGGTCGAAGCGCTCGCGCAGGCTGAGGTCGAGCGCGAGGCCGAGCGCCTCACCCCAGGTGTAGTAGGAGATGAAGGTGTTCGCCCGGTTCACCGGGTCGACCGAGGTCGCCGCGTCGACGAAGGGCGCCTGCATGCTCATCTCGACCGCGGAGAAGTGCTGGCGCCCGGGGGCATCGATCACCTGGATCGCCGAGCCGCCGACGTCGCGGAGGAACTGCTCGTCGGTGTAGAGGCCGGCGCGGCGGATCGCGAGGGGACCGAAGTAGCTGGTGAACCCCTCCGCGAACCACAGCTCGCCCGACATGTTCGCCCGCTCGAAGTCGAAGGGCTCGAGGCCCTTCGGGCGCAGCCGCTCGACGTTCCAGGAGTGGAAGAACTCGTGCGCGATGGTGCCGAGCCGGGCGATCCGCGCCGCGCTGTCGACGAGGGAGCCGCGACCGCTGACGATCGTCGAGTTGCGGTGCTCCATCCCGTCGCCGCTCGCCCATGGCAGATAGTCGACGATGAAGGTGTAGGTGCCGTGATCGTATCCCGCCGGCTCCCCCCAGATCGCGACCTCCTCGGCGACGACGCGGCGCGTCATCGCGGCGAAGGAGTCCACCTGCGCCTCGGTGCCGAGGTGGTGGATCGCCATCCGCCAGGTCGAGCGCTTTCCGCCGCTCGAGTCGCTCCAGCTCCGCCAGGTCACCGGACCGACCTCGGTCGGCGAGTCCATGAACCACTGGAGGTTCGGCGCGGTGAAGGTCGAGTCGCTCGTCGGCACGAGCTGCGTCGCCACCTGCCACTCGCTCGGCCGGTGGATGGCGAGTCGGATCGGCGCCGCGTCCATCCCCCGCGCCCACATGAAGGTCGCGGGCATGTTGAGGTGCGCGTGCGTGCGGTCGACGCCGAGGTACGTGCCGTCGGTGCGGTCGCCGAACACGGTGTAGCTGATGCGGACCGTGCCATCGTGACCCGCGGCGTCCCAGCCGTAGGGATCGGGACGGGAGAGCGCGATCGCACGTCCGCGCGAGTCCTCGGCGGAGACGTCGTAGACGTTCTTCGCGAACTCGTGGAGCGCGTAGCGGCCCGGGGAGGAACGGCTCATCCGCGCATGGAGCACGCTCCCCCGCGGCACGCCGCGGAAGGTGGCAACCACGCGCGCCTCGTGCTGCGCCGCGTTGGGGAAGGAGATGTCGTACTCGACACGCTGCTGAGCGGCGAGCG
>DATAIN010000755.1:0-2021 GCA_036262635.1 Gemmatimonadaceae bacterium
AGATCGCCTAACGGGTACTCGCGCACGAGCGAGCCGTCGGCGTCGAGCTCACCGCCCTCGCGCTCGCGGATCCAGCGCGCGATGCGCGGCGAGTAGCGCACGGTCATCGTGCGCTCGGGCGCGCCGACGAAGGGCCGCTCCGCGGCGAGCCGCGCGACGTCCGCCTCGCTCGACGGGGTGAACTCCTCGGCGAGCTGCGACGCCTCCTCGACGCGGTCGACGCGGAAGATGCGCATCCCCTCTCCCGTCTCGCAGTACGCGACCACGTACCAGCTCCCGGCGGAGTGGAGGAGCGCGTGCGGACAGATCACCCGCTCGCTGCTCTCCTTCGCGCTCCCCGAGCGGTAGCGGAGCCGCACCTTCTTCCGCGCCTTCCGCGCCGCGCTCAGCGTCGCGAGATGTGCCGGATCCCCCGCGTGCGCCAGCTCGGCGACGCGCAGCCCCTCGTGCTGCTCGTTCTGCGGCAGCTCGGTGATCGCGCGGCGCAGCCGCTCCGACGCGCGCTCGATCGCCGGCAGCTCGCTCTCGTGCCGCTCGCGTCGCAGCAGGCCGAGCCCGAGCTCGAGCGCGCAGAGCTCGGCCATCGTCAGGCGCATCGGGCGGAGGAAGTGGCTCGTCCGGACGCTGACGCTCTTCGGATCGACGGTGATCGCGACGCCGTCCACCCACCCGCCCGGCGTGTCATAACGCTCGGACACCGAGGTGAGATCGGCGACGAGCCGCTGCCGGTCGATCCCGACGAGCCCCGCGACCTCGTCCACCGGATGCTCCTCGCCGTCGGCGAGCCGCGGGATGACCGTGAGGATGCGCTTCAGCTGCTCGGCGGCGCTCATGCCTTGTCCTGGCCTGCGTACCGCGCCCGCGTCGCCGCGACCTGCGCCCGGAACTCCTCGACCAGCGCCGGCGGCGCGACCGGGACGAGCTCTCCCGCGAAGGAGAGCAGCCAGCGCGCGAAGACGTCGCGCCGTCGGACGCCGTAGCAGCGGCGGTTCGGGTACCCATCCACCGGCTCGCCTAACGCCGCCGCCGCGCGCGCGGCGCCGCTCGTCCCGCGCACTTCTATGATGGCGTCGAGCGGCTGGTCGTCCCCCAGCTCCCAGGCGTTGCGCGAGCGTGCGTGATCGCGGAGGGAGAAGCCCGTCGGAATCTCGTAGTCCGGCGTCTCGCTCTTCGCCGCGTTCACCTTCACCGCGCCGATGCGGCTGACGCGGAAGTTCCGCAGCGCGTCGCGATCCACGTCGTGCCCGACGAGATACCAGTGGCCGTTGAGGAAGAAGAGCCCGTACGGCTCGACGCTCCGCCGCCCCGTCTCGTCGCGGCCCATCGCGCGGTAGTCGAAGCTCACCCGCTTCTGCCGGAAGAGCGCGTCGCTCAGCGCCTCGAAGACGGACGCGTCGGCGCGCTCGCGCGGCTGGCGGAGGTACGTCGCGTCGCCCGCCGACGCAGCGCCTAACGGCAGGTCCACCGCGAGCTTGCGCACCGCGCTGTCCACGTCGGCGCGGAGGATCGGGTCGCCGAGCTGCCGCGCCCGCGCCGCCCCCTCCGCCACCGCCGCGAGCTCGTCGGCGTCGAAGGTGAGCTCGGCGAGGGAGCGGTAGCCGTGGCGGTCGACCTTCCGCGGCTTCGCGATGCCACGCTGCGTCGCGACGGCGAGATACGGGAGGTAGAAGTCGCTCGGACGAAGGCGGTACCTGATGTCCTCCTCCCCTTCCTCGCCGATCGTCTCGATCGGCACGCCCATGTTCCGCAGCTCGAGCTTGTCGCGCTCGAACATCCGCTTGAGGGTGGGGCTCGGCTCGGCCGCGTCGACGGAGCCGTCGGAGAGGTACTGCGGGACGCCGCGCGCGAGCTCGAGGAAGGTGAGGGGGAAGTTGTGGGAGAGGAGAGTCGTGAGGAGGTCGATCCAGCGTTGGACCTTCTGGGTGGTGCGGGAGGTGGTCATCTCACTTCTCCGCGAGCCGCGTCCGCACGACCTCGCCCTTTGCGCCCGCACCGGTCAGCGCGGTGAGCATCTCGCCGTA
>DATAIN010000756.1:0-2771 GCA_036262635.1 Gemmatimonadaceae bacterium
GGATTGATGTTGCAGAAATCGCCGATGACGCAGTCGTGCGAGATGCTCGCCTTGACGTTCAGGATGCAGTGCTCGCCGATGCTGACGCGCGTCGTGACGAGCGTGCTGGGGGCGAGAAGCGTGCCCGCTCCCGCCTTCACCGATGCGCCCGTCCACGCCGAGCGGTGGCAGAGCGTGAACGGCTCGAGGTTGGCGATGCCGAGGTCATGGAGCCGCGCGACGATGCGCCGGCGCACGACATTGCTCCCCATCGCCGTGATGTAGCGAACCTGGTCGTGGCGGCCGCAGAAGGCGGCCAGGTCCGCAAGCCCTCCGAGGAGTCGCGTCACATGCCACGGGCCCGGCGCTTTGCTGTCGTCGAACGCGCCGGCAAGGGGCAGTCCCATGTCGACCGCGTACGCCGCGACCTCCGCGCCATGCCCGCCCGCGCCGATCACCACAAGCGGCGCGGCCCCTCTCTCGTTCGCCATGAGATCAGCGGACGGCTCGCGACGACGCGATGAGGTCGAGCATCCCGATGAGTCCGCGGTGATCGCGGCTGCCCAGCCCGGTGAGCTCCTTCAGCCACTTCGCGTTGCGGTAGAAGATCGCCTCCGGGTCGGCGATGCGGCCGGTCACTATCGCCTCGACGATCTCCTCCGCGCCGGCCGCCACCGTGACGCGCGGCCGGATTCCCTCCTCGGCCATGCGCTTCGTCGAGACATGGTAGTTGCGGTTGTCCGGATTCTCGAGCTCGATGAACCGCTCCACCACCCTCGGGTTGATCGACTTGAAGATGTCGATCAGGTCGACGACGCGGAGATTCTCATGCGCGATGTTGCACATGAGGTGGCGGTGGTTCGGGTTTTCGACGAAGCGGATGAATGCGCGGGCGCAGTCCGCAACGTGCAGGAACGGCCGCCACTGCAGGCCGTTGCCGAAGATCCGCAGCTCGTTGTAGAGCGTCGACGTGTAGCTGAAGATGTTGATGACGAGGTCGAAGCGCATGCGCGGGCTGAACCCGTACAGCGTGCCGTTGCGAAGGATCGCGGGCCGCCACGACCGGTCGGCGATGCTGAGTAGAAACTTGTCGCTCTCGACCTTCGAACGCGCGTAGACGGTGAGCGGATTCGTCGTTCCGTCCTCGTCCTGTTCCCCATCGGCCTCGCCGTAGACGGAGCAGGAGGAGGAGAAGATGAAGCGGATCCCCTTCGCCTTGCACGCCAGCGCGAGGTCGCGCGTGCTCGCGAAGTTGACCTCCTCGGTGAGCGTCGGATGCAGCTCGGCCGAGGGGTCGTTCGAGATCGCGGCGAGGTGCACGACGACGTCGATGTCCTTGAGGACCCGATCGAGGAGCTCGGCGTCGCCGACCACCTGGCGCACGTCGTCGCGGACGATGTCCACCGCCGGCCGCATCGCGCGCAGGTGTTCGACGCCGAAATAGCCGATGTCGAGCACGCGCACGTTGTGGCCGCGCACGAGGAGCTTGGGAACGAGAACGGAGCCGAGATACCCGGCGCCGCCGGTGACGAGAATGTTCATTTCCCGGGAAGAGCCATGATGGCGCTCAGACCGCCGCGAGACGACCCGGCGACGGGCTGCGCGCGAAGTACCCGCGCACGGTGGTGAAGAGATACTCGATCTCCTCGTCGCTCATGATGGTGTGGAGCGGGAGGGCGACGATGTTGTCCTTGATCTCGTTGGTGAACGAGAGATCCTGCTCGCGGTAGCGTCCGCGGTAGAACCTGAGGTCGTGGCACGCCGTGTAGTAGCGCCGGACCGCGACGCCGTTCTCCTGCATGTGCCGGACGAAGCGCGTCGCCTCCTCGGGGAGGATCACCGGAAAATACAGGTACGGACAGCAGACCTCGGGCTGGACGCGCATCGTGCGCAGCGCGCCGTCCGCCTCGAGCTCGCCGAAGAACTCGCGATACCGCCTGGCGTTCTTCTCCCGGCTGGAGAGGATGAAGTCGACCTTGTCGAGGTTCCGCAGCCCGACGAGCGCGGAGACCTCGGTCATCTTCGAGTTCAGCCCCGGCATGTCGACGTCGCCGCGGGTCTTCTCGTACTGGCCGAAGTCGCGGAGGCGAAGGAGGTAGTCCGCGATCTCGGGATCGTTGACGATGTTGGCGCCCCCCTCCATCGAGTTGAAGACCTTCGTCGCGTGGAAGCTGATCATCTCGCTGAAGCCGTACTGCCACGAGTGCTTCCCCTTGAACGTCGAGCCGAACGCTGGGGCGTTGTCGAGGATGACGACGAGGTCGTGCTTGCGCGCGAGGGCGCCGAGCTGCTCGAGGTCGGCGAGATTCCCGTAGGCGCCCACCGCCATGACCATGCGGATGTCGGGCGAGTCGACGACCGCCTTCTCGACGTCGAGCACGAGCCCGGCGTCGACGTCGCAGAACACGGGCTTGAGGTTGTTCGTGACGATCGCGTTGATCGTGCCCGAGAAGGTGAACGAGGGCACCAGCACCTCGAACGTCTCGTGCGGCCCATACCCGAGCTTCGCCTTCCAGGCCTGGATGAGGTGGTAGAGCGACATCTCGCCGTTGCAGTTCACCGACGGCTTGATCGGGCAGCCGTAGTGGCTCTGGAGCCGATCCTCGAACTCGCGTACGAAGGGCGAGTTGTTCGTCACGAGCCCGCTCCGGAGCGCCTGCTGGAACTCGTCGGCGAACTCGCTCAGGTCGGGCATGAACGGCCGGACGATGTTGATCTGCATGGTCAGATGGTTGCGCGATGTGTGGCCTCGACGCTGGGAACCATCGAGGCGATCGTCTTCCCTATTTCCA
>DATAIN010000757.1:0-2024 GCA_036262635.1 Gemmatimonadaceae bacterium
ATCAGTCCGAGGTTGCCCTCGTTGATCAGATCCGAGAGCGAGACGCCCTGGTTCTGGTACTTCTTCGCGACGGAGACGACGAAGCGAAGATTCGAGCGGACGAGCGTGTCGAGCGCCTCCTGGTCACCGGTCCGGATGCGCTGCGCGAGCGCGACCTCATCCTCGCGGGTGATCAGCGGATAGATGCTGATGTCGCGGAGATACTGGTCGAGCGACCCTTCTTCCGAAGCAGACTTCTTGTGCGACGACGTAGAGGCCATACGCCCAACGGCTCCCGGCGATGAAAGACGTGCCGCGGTGCGGCAAGACGAGCGACTCCGACTCAGGTGCTGCCAGCTACTTCACCTGCCGCGCGGGCCGGCTGCTCGCGTCGCGAGCCGCCGCCATCGCGCGGCCGTCTCAACGAATCCGTTCGCCGAATCGCGCCCACCGGACCGCGGAGAGCCAGCGGAACTCGCTGCCGCTGTCCGGTGCGTAGCTGTAGTACACGACCAGTGGCCGACCGCGCACGTTCTCCGCGGGGACGAAGCCCCAGTACCGGCTGTCCTCGGAGTTGTCGCGATTGTCACCGAGCGCGAAATACTTCCCTGCTGGGACGACCAGCGGTCCCCAGTTGTTTCGAGTCGGATGATCGCCAAAACCGGCCGCCTCGGCGGTCCTCACGAGATATGGCCGTTGCCAGCCGAATTGCTCGTTTCCCGGGTCGAGTCCCGGGTCCGAGTGCACCACGTACGACTCGCTCACGATGGCACCATTTCGCATGAGCGTCCCCTCGCGCATCGACAGCGTGTCGCCGGGGAGTCCGACCAGCCGCTTGACGTAGGTCTTCGTCGCGTCGAGCGGGTACTCGAAGACGATGATGTCGCCGCGCGCGGGCGTGCGATAGCCCGGCAGGCGGAGATGCGTGAAAGGCACCTCGGCCCCATAGGCAAGCTTGTCGACGAGGAGGAAGTCGCCGGGGAGGAGCGTGCGCTCCATGCTCCCGGAGGGGATCTTGAACGCCTCGACGAAGAAGGCGCGGACGAAGAGGAAGACCAGCACCGCGATGGTGAAGGTCTGGACCCACTGCCAGAGCATGCCGAGGGCGCCGCCGCGGCGGTTCACCTTCCGCAGCGCCTCGCGCTTGCTCTCGTCGCTGATCCTGGGCGAGCCGACCGGCGTCGGCGTGGGACTCGTCATCGGCCCTCCGCGTCCGCGACGACGGTCATCGTCGCGCCTAACGCGCCGGCGGCGGTCTCGAGCTGCGGACGGGCCGAGGCACTGACCCGGAGCGTGGCGACGCTGTGCAGCCCCGAGCTCGCGATCCCGATGTCGCCGACCTGGACCCCCGCGCGCGAGAGTGCGCCGCGCAGCCGCGACGCGAGGTCCGGCATGGAGCGGGCCGTGACGGCGACCAGCAGCGTCCCGGTCGAGGATGCCTCCGCCGGCCGGGGCGCCGGAACCTCGCGCTCCAGCGCGGCGAGCACGCTACCCACCGCGGCGTCGACCGCGGCGCGCGACACGCCCCGCCCTTCGACGCGACGCGCCACTCGATCGACGAGCGTGCGATGGAGTTCGTCCGGGCGCGCGGGAGGCATCACCGAATACAATTCGCGGGTCGCAACCAAATCAAGCCGCTGCGGGAGGGCAGCTGCCTTCTCGAAATGACGCCTCCGCGGCCTCCGCGCAACCGGCCGGCGTGCGTGTGACGCACGCCCCACCGCACGTCAGTCGGGAGTGCCCAGATAATTATCGATCTGGGCGCGCTGGAGCCGGCCGGAAAAATCGACGTAGCCTACCTTCGTCTCCGAGTAGAACTCGTACACTTCCCACCCGCCTTCGCGGTGACCGTTGCCGGTCTGCTTTACCCCGCCGAACGGCAGGTGTGCCTCGGCGCCGATCGTCGGCGCGTTCACGTAGGTGATCCCGTTGTCCAGCTCGTTCATCGCGCGGAAGGCCGTCTGGACGTTCGTCGTGTAGATGGACGACGACAGCCCGTACTTCACGTCGTTGTTCACGCGGAACGCTTCGTCGGCATCGTTCAC
>DATAIN010000758.1:0-2792 GCA_036262635.1 Gemmatimonadaceae bacterium
CGACCGCATCACTCCGGAACTCCTCGCGCTTCGGGTCCGCGCCGTCGCTGAACGCCTGCTCCATCCCCGCCAGCGCGCCAAGCCCCGCGTAGAAGTTCCACACGTCGCGGTAGCGCCGCGTCGGCGCGGCATAGGTGCGCCCGCCCGCGATGCGGCCAAGCGGATCGTAGGCCAGGCTGTCGTCGATCACGGGATAGCCACCCGAGAGCTTGACGTTCCGCTTCACGGCGCGGCCTTCGGCATCATAGATGACGCGCTCCTTCACCGCGCCCGGATAGCCGACGCTGTCGATGGTGCCCGCGACACCGTACCAGAAGTCGAACGCGTTCCCCCACGGATCGGTCAGCCGCTTCAACGCGCCGGTGGTCGCGTCGTCGTATGCGTAGGTCGCCGCGCAGCTCGCGCACGCCTGCGACGGATAGGTCAATCCGGTGAGACGGCCGGTGGAATCGTACTGGTAGCGCAGCACATAGGCATGGGTCGCGAAGCCGTTCGGGTCCACGTCACCGTGCTGCTCCGTCTCGAAGCGCACCGTCCGGATGCGGAGCGTGTCGGTGAGGAGCGCTCCGCCTGGCGCGTAGCTCCGCCGAATGCGCGCGGACCCGTTGTCGGCCCGCGTCATGTTGCCGGCGGGATCGAACCCGAAGACGGCGGTGTCGCCGGCGACGACGAGGGAGTTCCCGCTCGAGAACAACGGAAACTTGAAGTTGTAATCGCAGGCCGAGTGCCGGGGATAGAACGTCGACAGGCACGTCGTCCCCGAGTGGGTGACCGCCGGCATGACCCGCCTCACGACCCTGCCGAGCGCGTCGTACTCCATCGTCACCGCGCCGAAGCCGCGGTCGTGCGAGACGAGCTGCCCGGCGACGTCGTAGCCGAAGCTCTGCACCCGGCCCGCCTCCTGCTCGCGCGTCTTCCGACCCGCGGAATCGTAGGTGAAGGTCGTGACGACGTCGCCGGTGGTGCCGCCGGTCCCCGAGCCCCAGCGCGTGACCGTCGTGGGTCCACCCTCGGGATCGTATCCGGTCGTCACGTAGAGCGTCTCGGCGGGCACCGCCACAGCGGGCCCGGTCGAGAAGTTCGGCGACTGGTACGACATGTCGGGCCCGATGCTCCGCGTCCACACCACCTGGTCGGCGGCGTCGTACTCGGTCGAGTCCACCCGCTCGCGGCCGCCGCCTAACGGCACGCGCGTCCGCCGCACCCGGCCGAGCGCGTCGGTCAGGGTGTAGGTCCAGTTGCCGAGCCGGTCGCGGGAGCCATCAGGATTCCGGAGCACGGCGTCATACGTCACCGAGTCGCGGGCCGTCGTTCCCGGTACCGTGCTCGCGCGGTACAGCCCGTCCGCCTGGTAGGCCGCGGTCACGCGCCGCGCCGCGTCGCGTCCCACCTGCTGATACTGGACGTTCCCCATCGCGTCGTACCCGAAGCTCGTCACCACGCCCGTCGACGCCTTCACCGAGTCGGGCCGTGCCCAGCTCGCGTGCCAGTAGTAGCGCGTGACCGGCGACTTGCCGTCGCCGAGCGGGTTCACGACCTGGACGGAATCGATCAGCGCCCGTGCGTTGTACCAGGCGCGCGTCACGACCCCCGAGATCGCTTTCGTCTCCGTCGCCAGCGCGGGAAAGGCGGCATTGCCGTAGGTCACGGTCACGTCGCGGCCGAGGGCGTTGCGGACCTTCACCGGGGCGCCGTAGCTGTTGACCCAGATCCGCGTGACGTCGGCGACGTCCGTGCGCGGGCCGTCGATCACGGCGTGCGCCGAGTCGAGCGGCTGCGCGGCGCCAGCGGCGCCGGTCGAAAGGCCGACCAGCTCCTGGGGGCGGAAGGTCGTCGTCGCCGTCGGCCCGCCGCCCGCGTTGGTTCCGAGCCGCTGCACGACGCTCGTGAGGCGCCCCGAGGTGTAGCCGAAGGTCCGCGGCGTGCCGCGGCGGTCGGTGCGCTTGACGACCCGATACCGGGCGACGCCGCTCGCCTGCGTGCTGTCGTAGCGGAAGCTGACGATGGTCGAGTCGGGGTCCTGGATCTGGACGAGCCGTCCCTCGCCGTCGATGCTCAGCAGCGTGACCCGGGGCGCCGCGATGCCGGGCGATTCGATCGACGTCACGTAGCCGCCCGCGCCGCGCACGAAGCGGAACTTCCGCGTGCCGCCGGGCACTGGGACCGTCACGCTGTCGAGCGCGCGCAGGCCGCTTGCCGTCCCGTAATAGAATCGCGTCACGCGACCAAAGCGGTTCTCGGTCTCGACATGCTCTCCCGTGACCGCGTCGAAGCGGATCTGCAATCGATCGGGGAGCGAGCGCACGAAGTAGCTTCCGACTCGCCGCAATGTGTCGGGGCGATCGACGGCGTCAGCGAGCCAGACGTCAGGATTCGACGTCGCCAGATAGCGCCTGACGCTGCCGTCGCCGCCGACCCAGACCTTGCTCGCCGGGTCGAGCGACTCCACTCCCGATACCCACCAGCCGCGCCCGTAGGCGCTCGCGCCGCGATTGACGATCGGCACCTGCGGCGCGAGCGTCGCGATCGTCGACGACGCGCCCGCCGAGTAGCGAAGGACGCTCACGGTGAAGGTATGAATGCCCGTCGGGAGGTCCGAGGGCAGCGCGACACCGACCCGCCGCGTGGCGCCGGGCGCGCCCCAGTCCGCACCGCGCCAGCCGCCGCGCGCGCGCTCGGCGTTCAGGCTGTCCTTGACCACCACTACGACACTGTCGGGCAGTGGCAAGCCGGCGCCGAGTGTCACCTCGATGGGGACCATCGTCGCCGGCGCGGCGTGCTGCGAGCTATAG
>DATAIN010000759.1:0-7550 GCA_036262635.1 Gemmatimonadaceae bacterium
CAGCCATGGTGCCAGCGCGTAGGTGACCAGTGACTCGTAGGCCCGCTGCCGGTCCACCAGTCCCGCGGTGAGGATCCCGCTCGCGCCGGCCCCGAACTTGGTATCACATCCGCCGGTGAGCCGGTCCATCGCGTCGCCGAGCTCGAGCCCCTCGCGGATCATCGCCGCGACCGCGGGGGGCAGGGGCATCGCGAGCGAGCCGCCCATTCCGACGCGGCCGTCGCGGTCGATCACCACCGCCCAGGCGCAGGTGCGCATCGACCCGTCCGGAAGGGGGACGACGCCGCCCTCGATCCCGATCCCGATGTCCGCCCCGATCGCGGCGCGCGCCCGCTCGGCGCGAGTGCGCGCGCCGCGGATCGTCTCCTCGTCGCCATGCGGCTGGTCGGGGACATCGGACGCGACGGCGACGCCTTCGACGACCACCGGAGCGCCCGCGCGCGCGAGGACGTCGCGCACCGCGCCGATCTTGACGCGGTTCGTCGAGCCTACCGCGGCCCGGCCGATCGATCGTATCGTGAGTGGGTTCATGGCGCGGAAACTACGACCCGCCGGGCGGAACGACAGCGGGCCGTGACCGCCGGAGCTCGCGACGGGTTTGACCGTTCGAACCCACTCCTCATCCCATGCGCGCCCTTCGATTGTTCGCCCTGATCGCGCTCGCCGCCTGCCACGACTCGACCGGCCCTCGACCGTACGGCGAGCGAATCCAGCTCACCGCGCGCAGCGTGACGGCGACGCCGGGCGACACGGCCCACATCCGCCGGGTGGTGCTCGAGAGCAACACCATCACCGTCGTCGGGCGGATCAGCACCCCCGACCCGTGCACCCAGCTTGCGGCCTACGCGAAGACGCAGGGAAGCACGATCGCGTTCACGGTCGTCGCGACGGAATCCCGGGGCGGCTGCGTCACCTCGCTGGGGCTCTTCGAGTACACGCTGACGGCCGCCGCTCCGAGCTGCCCGCATGTGACCGTCACACACCACTACGTCGGGAGCAACTGGCCCGACCAGCAGGTGTTGGACGTCGGCTGGATCTGCGCGTACGCGCCGGCGGCGGCCGTCAGGCCGCCGGGCGCTTGATGTAGTTCATCTCCACCGCGTAGTCGACGAGCTTCTTCTGCAGGAGCCGCCGCCCGCGGAAGAGCCGTGACTTCACCGTCCCCTCGGGAACGCCGAGGATCTCGGCGATCTCGGCATAGCGCAGCTCGTGGAGGTCGCTCAGGATGACCGCCGTGCGGTACTCCTCGGGCAGCCCGTCGATGGCGCGCGTGATCTCGTCGTCGAGGAACGAATCGTAGAAGCGTCCCTCGGGATCGATCTCCCCCACCGCCTCGAACGCCGACCAGCCCACCGAGTCGTCGGGCGCGTGGACCTCGCGCGCGTCGACGCGCCGCTTTCGGCTCACGAAGACGTGATAGAGGATCGTGAACAGCCAGGCACGGATGTTCGTGCCGAGCCGGTACTGATCCCAGCGCTCGAAGGCGCGAAGGATCGTGTCGCCCACGAGATCCTCGGCGTCGTCGCGCGAGCGCGCGAGCTTCAGCGCGAAGGCGTAGAGCGCGTCGAGGTGCGCCATCGCTTCCCGCTCGAAGCGCGAGCGCCGCTCCGCCACGCTCCCTCCCGTGGTGATGGGGATCGCCCCATCCGTGCCGACGACCTCGTCGTCGCGTGAGTCCGCCACCGTCCCGCTCATGCGTCGTCCTCCAACCGTCGCTTGTGCCTCACGACGCGCTCGTCCCCGCGAGCGCGCTCGCATCCTGTGCCGCGCGGCCTCGCGCGTCCGTCATGTCTCCGGCCGGCGGCAGCGCCGGCTTCGTCCTCGGTGGCGAGCTCTCGTCCCGCAGATGCATCGCGATGAACCGCTTGAGATCGTCCGCGATCCCCTGCATCACCCTGATCTCGCGCGTCACGCGCGTCATCATCACCGCCCCTTCCAGCGTCGCGATCATGAAGCGCGCGATCCGCCCCGCGTCGACACCCTCCCGCAACCGCCCCTCCGCCTCCTCGAGCAGCGACCGGATCTGATCGCACCAGCGGTCGAACACCGCGTCGATCCGCATCCGGAACCCCTCTCCCGCGTCGGCCATCTCCGCCGCGACGCCGCAGAAGGGCGACCCGCCGGCGCACCCGCGCTCTGCCTGCGCGACCACGATCGAGTCGATGAACAGGTTGAGCCGCTCGACTGGATCGATCAGCGGCTCGCGCAGGATCGCGAGTCCACGCTCGCCGAACCGCTCGAAGGAGCGATTCAGCACCTCGTGCCCCAGCTGCTCCTTCGACTTGAAGTGATGATAGAAATGGCTCTTCCCGCAGAGTCCCGACGCCTTGATGACATCGTCGATGGACGTCTGCTTGTAGCCCTGGCGGGCGATCAGCCGCGCCGCGGCATCCAGGATCTCGGCCTTCCTGTCGCGCATGGGGGCCAATTTATGACCGATCGGTCCAAGTTGCAACGACGACTTTCATTTCCTTACAAACGTATGATACGTAAATGTTTACGGAGTACTTCTCCCTGCCACTCCATCCAGAGGTGGACTCTGCGATAGGAGCGTTTTGGACTGCACGGTCCTACGACGCATATTCGGTTCCACCCAGCTTGCCGGGCCACAATTCCCTCCGCGATCTTGCCCACCGATGCCCACGACCACCGTCACGCGCACCTATCTCCGGATGACGACGCCCGACGCGCTGCGCCCGCGTCGTGACGTTCCCCCCGACGCGCGCATCGAGCGCCTCGACCCCTGCACCGTCGCTCGCTACCGCGAGCTCTATCGCGACGTTGGGCGCGCCTGGCTCTGGCGCGACCGCGACCTGTGGAGCGATGAGCGGCTCGCCGAGCATCTCGCGCAGGAAGGCGTGAGCGTGCACGTGCTCATCGTCGGCGGTGAGCCGGCCGGCTACTTCGAGCTGCAGCGCCACGACGACGGCGACGTCGAGCTGGTCTACTTCGGGCTCGTCGAGCGCTTCATCGGACGCGGGCTCGGCGGGTTCCTGCTCACCGCGGCCGTGGAGGAAGGATGGCGGCGGGATGCCTCGTCCATCTGGCTGCACACCTGCACCCTCGATCACCCGGCAGCGCTCGCCAACTATCGCGCGCGCGGCTTCGAGCCGTATCGCGTCGAGCAGTACGAGACGACGATCCCCTGACCGCCGCGAGCGGCGGCACGCTTCCTGACCTCTCTCCATCGGACATTCCACACAGGAGCACCACGATGGGAGGCAAGCCGGATTGGGCGACGCGCGCCAACCGCCCGGAATCGGGAGGCGCTGACAAGGACGACCTGAAGGAGAGCTCGGGACTGCTCGAGAAGACGAAGCAGGAGTTCGCGATCTCCGAGCAGGTGAAGAACGAGAAGCGCGGCGACAAGGATGGCGCCGACGAGACGGCCGCCAAGGCGCCTAACGTCCACGGCTGAGCGCGAGCTGCCCCGATACGACGAAGCGCCCGACCGGATCTCGATCCGGTCGGGCGCTTCGTCATGGCGACCGAGGTCAGCCCTGGCGGATGGCGCCGAAGAGCGCGAACGCGGTGCCGACGAGCCAGAGGATCAGCGCCGCGGCGTAGGCGCGACCCTTCGGGATCCGCCCGACCACGTGCAACCCGATGGCGATCAGTATCGTCGCCCAGATGGTCCCGATGCTGAGCCGCGACAGGACGCCGAGGACCATCGGGGCGGTGTCCGCCGGCGCGAAGCGCGCCGGGCTCGGGCCGGCGGCCATCATCCGCGTGATGCTGCCCGTGCCGACGGTCATCGCGAGGATCGCCGCGAGCAGGAGGTCGATCACCTTCGGGAACGACGCGAAGGTCGCGATCATGACGCCGCGCGTCAGGTCCGCCGTCGAGTCGAAGAGCTTTCCGACCAGCCACACGCCGACGCCGAGGACGAAGATCGCGACGATCGAGCCGACGATGGCGAAGATGGGACCGAGCGTCTCTCCCATCTTCCGCCCGCGCTCCATCATCTCGGGCGTGATCTGCGGATTCTTGCGCATCGCGGCCTCGGACTGCCGCGCGAACTCGGCGTCCATCACCGTGCTCAGGTTCCGCATCATCACCCACACGCCTAACGCGACGAGGATGATGAGGATGAAGAGCGCCGCCCAGAACCTGGGGTTGTCGCGCCGCCGCGCGAAGACGCGTGAAGGCGCATAGAAGATCTCGATGATGTCCTCCATCACCGACGCCTCGCCCGCGGCGGGCGAGGTTGCGATCTCGGGACTCGTCATGTGTCGCTCTTGGGTTGGGGGTAGGGGTCCGTCGAGCGCCCCCAACATACGACGAGCCGGTGATCCGGAATAGAGCGGACCCGTACGAAATGTGCTAACGCGGCGCGCTCCCCTCGCTGCGTCCTGTCTCCGCATCCACCACCACCGGCGGCGTCTTCCCGTCCGCCTTCACCGCGGGCGCGCCGACCTTTCCCTCCGTGGTCGCCTCGTCCATCCGCTTCTCGCCGCCGATCTCCGGCAGCATCGCGGGGTCGATGTACCCGCGCTCCGCGGCGTGGCGCGCGGCCGCCATCGTATCCCCGGCGAGCACCAGCACCGAGCGTGCTTCCTCGACCTCGCGCACCAGCGACGCGAGCGCCGCGTGCCGCTCCGGGGTGCGCTTCACGTCGCGGATGTAGACCGCGAGCACGCGCTCCGGAAACTCGCGCACCACGTCACGGTAGATCTCCGGATCGCGCTGGCTGCTGTCGCCGACGAGGATCACCGGGAGCGTGGGATACGTCGCCATGATCTCGCGGATCGCGCCGTCCTTGAAGCCGTGCAGGTGCTCCCCGCGCAGCGCGCGCAGCTCGATGTCCCAATCGCGCAGGGTGAGCGGCCCCGCGGGAATCCCCTGGTGCTCGAGAAAGTCGACGAGCAGGTCGTACAGGTTCCACGGGCTTCCCGATACGTAGAAGATCGGGTTGCGCTCCTTCCCGCTTACGCCCCCGTGCAGCGCCCGATAGAACGCGGCGACGCCGGGAAAGGGAAGACGAGTGCGCGCATTTCCGAGCAGCACGGTGCGGAACGCCTGCACGAGGCTCGTCACGTGCGACTGCAGCACCGTGTCGTCCATGTCGCTGACGACGAGATAGCGGGCGGTGGGCGGCGCGACCAGCGCGTGCGCCGACGATCGCACCACCCCTCCCGACCCGGGCAGCGGATGCAGGAGCTCGAGCTCCACCGGTACCCACCCGTCGGCGCTCTTCACCGGGTCGCGCAGCTCGATCCACCCCGAGAAGAATCCCTCGTCGTCCGCCTGCAGCTCCGTCGTCGACTCGCCGATTCGCGCGCGAACCCGCGCCCCGGGAAGGGGATCGCTCTCGATGCGGCGGTAGCTGTTCAGCAGGTTGCGCCACGTCGAATCGGTCTCGCCGGGCGAGCGAACGCCCTCGTCCTCCATCGCGCGGCCGCGCACGAGCACGCGCGTGGCATTCCCGTACGAGCGGTACCCGGCCACCATGTACGGGTCTCGATCGATCACCCGCCGCAGGCGCGAGAGCCAGCCGTCCGACATCGCGATTCCTCAGGTCTGTGGCTTGACCAGCAGGCGCTGTCCCACGCGGATCCGATCGCTGGTCAGATTGTTGAGGGCGCGCAGCTGTTCCGGCGTCGTCCCGTACATCGTGGCGATCGTGCTCAGCGCCTCGCCCCGGTTCACGACGTGCCACTTCGGTGCCCGCGCGATCGAGTCGGCGATCGCGGCCTCGCGCCGCAGCCGCGCCGCCTCCGCCCGCTGCGCCGCATGCCTCGCCTCGACCTGTGCGATGATCGCGCTCGCGTCGCCCCAGTCATCGTCGTCGACCCCGAAGACGTCGCGCTCGCCGCGGTGCCTCAGCACGATCGCCTTCGTCGCGCCGAGCAGCGCCCGCCCCGCGCCGATCCCCAGCGTGGTGTCGGGAACGAAATCGCTCGACTCGAACGCCGGCACCGGATCCTCCGGCCCGAGGATGTCGCGCGGCGCGAGGCCGACGTAGACGAGCCGCCGGTTGGTCAGGGCGAGGATTCCGCGCGTCGCGCGCAGGTAGTCGCTCGGCCGGCGGCGGAAGACGGGGACGGTTCGCGACACCGTCTCCCCCTCAGTGAGAATTCCGTCGCGCAGCTCCCGCTCGACGAGGGCTCTCGCCGGCCGCGGGTGCGTCCGGTACACGTGCACCAGCAGCCCGGCGACGAGCAGGACGAAGACGAGCGCGATCTGGGTGGCGAGGGCGCCGAGCAGGCGTGGCATCTTCGGCGACATTTGCGAGAAGGATACCCGGATGGTGGCCGGGACATAAGGCCGCGCTCGCTGAACGATCGGTCGGGATTGGCCTCCTGTCGCGTCTGCTTTGACGCCCGATCAGTCCGGTACCGGGGGTTAGCTTCAGGGGTCGGTTCGATGACGTGCGCGGCCCTTCAGGTCCGGCCCGCCGCCATCGTGCGTGCATCCCCCGTCCGAGGAGGCGAATGGTCCGTCCGGTGTTTCGGCAGCTCCTGCTCGGCGCCCTCGCCCTCGCGACGATCGACTTCGCCGCCGGCGGAATCACCCCCGTCCTCAAGGGTCGTGAGCCGCTCGGCGAGCGACTCTTCGCGGCCGGAGGCTGGCGCGATTCCGTCCTCGCGCACTCGCCCTGGATCCACGGCGACAGCGCGGACGCGGTGGGCTCGCCGCAGTTCGAGTCGGACCGCCGAGCCTTCGCCGAAGACCTGATGCGGACCGGCCATGTCGATTCGGTGCGCGCCGACTCGCTCGCCGATGCGGCCGTGCGCGAGGCATACGTGCGCCGCGTCCCGCCGGCGCTCGTCCTCGGGGTGATGCTCACCGAGAACGACATCCTCAAGTCGAACGCACGGTCGAAGGTCGGCGCGCTCGGGCTGATGCAGGTGCACCCGCGCCCCTGGCGATCGCTCCGCACGCGCTTCGGCTCGAATCTCCGCGACGACCGGACGAACCTGCGCTACGGCGTGTACATCCTCGGCTACTTCGTGAAGAAGCCGAAGGAGGGTGTCGAGGCGAACGATCTCTGGCGAGTCGGGCTGCTCCGCTACAATGGATGCGTGCGCGGCACGAACACCTCGGACTGCCACAAGTACCCGGACAAGGTCCGCGAGGAGGTCGAGCAGTCGGCGCAGTCGAGCTGCCGAGGTGAGGGCTTCGGGCGCTGCGTCGCGCAGCCGCTGATGCTCAGCGCCCTCCGCGACGACGGCGTGGATTAGCCTCCGGCCGGCCGCGACCTCCGCGGCTGCTTTCGCCACGCCCTTCTCCGCCGTCCCGGCCGCCGCGATCGTCGCGGCGGCCGTTCTCGTTCCGATCGCGTCCGCGCCCTCCCCGGCCACCACGTCCGTCGCGGGATTCGGCGCGCCCCCGGCGCAGGTCCCCCCGCGCCTTGCGCTCGCCCCATTCGCGCTTGCGCTCCTCGCGCTCTCGTGCCCGATCGCGCTCGAGCCTCGCGATCTCGTCCGCGGTCCACGGCTGATCGAGCAGATCCTGCAGCTCGTCGAGCGACGCCGCGCGCGCGGCTCCGCGCTGACCGCGCGGGATGACGAAGCGGAGCGGCCGGTCGAGCTCCGGCAGCTCGGCCT
>DATAIN010000760.1:0-2003 GCA_036262635.1 Gemmatimonadaceae bacterium
GATCTCGCGCACCTTCCTCGCCATCGCGCTCTTCCTCTGGGGGTGGCGCGAGCTCGGGCACACGATCTCGCGCGACGTCGCGACGTCGCTGGTGACGATCTACTTCGCGGTGGTCGGCGTCGGCGCGATCCACTTCGGCCGTCTCCGCGAGGTCGCCGTCTCCCGCCACGCGGGACTCGGCCTCTGCGTCGTCGCCGCCTGGATGGCCGTCGCCCGCGCGTCGCGCGTCGAGGCGATCGGCATCAAGGTCGGCACCTTCGTGCTCGCGTCGCTCTTCCTGCTGGTCGTCGCGTACTGGTACCGCCGCGAGCGCGAGGCCTAGCGGCGGCGCGACCGTCATCCCTCGCGAGCGCAGTGAGCGATGGGACCTGCTTGCCCTGCGTAAGTGCTCGGTCGGCTTCTGAGCTGTTGTTGCACCGCAGAGACGCAGAGGGCCGCAGAGGGCCGCAGAGAAGCGCTGATGTGGCCGCGGACGACGCGGATTACGCGGACAACTGCCCTGAGTCCGCGTCGTCCGCGTCGTCCGCGGCTTCACAAGCCGTTCCAGACTTCGAAGGGCTTTGGGGCACGCGGGGGGAATGGTCGGGAGGATGGGTAAGGGTTAGACCGGGGACATGGGTGAGGTCAGCGAGTGCGTGAGGGGTTGAAAGCGGAGGATGGGGAACTCCAGGGAGCCCAGCAAGTACTCGGCGAAGTAGACATCCCAGTGGTCGCTCGAGACCGGGTCGAGGCCGAGCGTGACGCCGGCGAAGGTTTGCGAGACATAGACATCCTCCTGATGGATCCAGATCAGGCCCGCGGTCGTCACCCGGCGCTCGTGGAAGTGGAGCGGATAGGCGAGCGAGGCGGGCCGCGCGAGATAGGGGCGGGGGGAGGGATGAAAGCGCTCGGCCGGGGGACAGAGCGCGAGGGCTTCATGGGGCCGGCACGTGTTGTAGCTCGCCCGGAAGGCATCGAAGCGCGGTTGCTGGGCGCGGAGCGAGGGCGCCGGCGGGCGGAGCACGTCGGCCTTGAGAGTGCGGTGCAGCCGTTCATGGCGCCCGTTGTGTTCCGGGTGGCCGGGGACGGTGAAGCGGGGGGTGATGCCTAACGTGCGGAGCCAGCAGCTGAGGCGCGAGAAGCCGCGCGGCGCGCGCGGCGCGCCAAACGGGGGCCCGTTGTCGCTCAGCATGGCCTGGGGGAGCCCGTAGGCCTGAAAGCAGTGGGTGAGGACCGTCTGCACGGCGCCGGTGTCGGGCGCTGGATGCGCGACGCAGGCGAGGAGGAAGCGCGTCGCCGCGTCGACCACCGTCAGCGGGTAGCACCAGCGGCCATCGCCGGTGCGGAACTGGCCCTTGTAGTCCATGGTCCAGAGCGCATTCGGCTCCGTGGCGGCATCGGCGGGCCCGCGCGCGCCGGCGGGGACGCCGGGCCGGCGCCGCGGCGGCCGGTGCTGGATGAGCCCCGCGTGATCCAGCAGCGTCGTGATCGTGCTCGGCGCCGGCCACGCCAGGGTGGGATGCTGGGTCTGGAGCCGCGCGCGCAGTTTCCGCGCGCCCCACGTCGGATGCACGCGCCGGAGGGCGCAGAGCAGCTCGCGCTGCGCCTGGGGCGTCGCATGCGGGCACGCGTGCGGCACGGGCGCGCGATCGGCGAGCCCGGCGGGGCCGTCGCGGCGGAAGCGCGCGAGCCACTTGTAGCCGGTCTTCTCGCTGATGACGTACTGCGCACAGAGCGCCGTGAACGAGCGACGGCGGCCGAGCGCTTCGGCGACAAACTCGAGACGGATCGACATGAGATCGGCAGTTCTCCAGGGCACAGACCACCTCCGGCTGTGCCCACGAAGTGACCGCCGACCTCACCCATCAACCCGGTCTATTCCTCACCCATCTCCCCGGTCTGTACCCTGGCAGTTCTCTGTGTGAATTTCTCTGCGAACTCTGTGGCCCTCTGTGGTGAAGTAGTTGAAGTGCTCTACCGACCGAGGAGGCGTGCGAGCAGCTCGGGCATGGAGTGGAACTGGT
>DATAIN010000761.1:0-1827 GCA_036262635.1 Gemmatimonadaceae bacterium
GCGAAGAAGGAGCGCGAGAAGGGCGCCGCGGGCGAACCCTCCGGCGAGTCGAAGCGCGAGGTCGGGGAGCTCAAGGGCACCATCGCCGAGCTCAACGCCGAGGTCGAGCGGCTGAAGAAGGCGCTGTTCGACAGCGAGGCGGAGAACCTCCAGCGCCGCGCGAAGCGCGCCCGCCCCGACAAGCTCCGCGGCACGACCCTCCGCAAGGAGACGCCGCTCGGCACGATGTTCGTCAACATCACCGAGGACGATCGCGGACAGCCGTTCGAGGTGTTCGTGACGTTAGGCAAGGCCGGCGGCAGCGCGATGGCCGACGCCGAGGCGATGGGGCGGCTCATCTCGCTCGCGCTGCGCTCGGGGATCCCGCTCATGGAGATCCACAAGCAGCTGCGCGGCATCTCGTCCGACCGCGCGGTCGGCCTCGGCCCGAACAAGGTGCTCTCGGTGCCGGACGCGATCGGCATCGCCCTCTACGAGTGGTACCAGGACAAGACGCAGGGGGTGCAGCAGGAGCTCATCGCGAACTCCGGCACCTCGGGCACGCGCGAGGTGAACGTCGCCCCCGTCGCGAGCAGCGGCGGCACACAGCCGATGAGCGGCTTCGAGATCGACAACGCGCAGGGGTTCATGGGCACCTGCCCGGACTGCGGCAGCCAGATGGAGTACGCGGAAGGGTGCGTGAAGTGCCACGTCTGCGGGTTCTCGGAGTGCGGGTGAGGTGAGCCGCAGGAGACCTCGCTCGAGGAGAGGCGCCGCGTGAGCTCACGCGGCGCCTCTCGCCGTTTTTCCCCCGTGGATTCGCGTCGCGCCTAACGCTGCCTTCGTCGGAAGTGATCGGCGTCACAACGCGATCGGGGCGTTCCCTCGTTCGTGCGCAGACCCCGATCAGGGCATACGCATTGCGCCGTCGGTCGCGGGACCACTCACGGAACGAGCGAACGCGGACGAAGGAGATGGCCATGCTCGAATCCAGACCGGTACGTGCGCTCTGCGCGGCAGTGATCGCCTCAACCATCGCCGCCTGCGGCGGGGATCATCCGACCGCTCCCCGGAACGCCGCCACGAATGGGGGGGGAGGGGGAGGCGGGGGATCGGGCGGCCCCCCGGCGGTCGCGGTGTCGTGCACTCCCGACCGCGATGTGCCGACCATCTCATCGCTGGGGGCGAGTCCCCCCGTTCTCTGGTCGCCCAACCACAAGCTCGTCGCGGTCACGGTGGCGACGAAGGCCACCGATGAGTGCGACCCCGCCCCGCGCTGCGCGATCTCCTCGGTCTCGAGCAACGAGCCGGTGAACGGTCTCGGGGACGGCGATACGGCCCCCGACTGGTTCATCACCGGAGCCAATACGGTGCTCCTCCGCGCCGAGCGCTCGGGGCGCGGGACGGGGCGCGTGTACACCATCGGGATGACCTGCACCGACGCGGCGGGGAATTCGTCGCACGGTGCGACCTTCGTGACCGTGCCCCACGACCAGGGGGGCGAGCACTAGCAGGTCCGGAACCCGTCAGGAACGGCCGGTTAGGCGGGGCCGCCGGGGGGCTCAACGACCCATCGGCGGCACCGCCTTTTCGCTGGTGCTTGCGCATATGGAGCGAATTCTGCATCTAAACGGGGTCGCATTCTGACTCCAATGGCGCATCACGGCGCCGGTTGGCGAGAAAGGCGGCGGGAAGCTCCGCGGTGGGATGCGACATTCACAGTTCTTGAAGGAGAGAGGGGCATGCGCACGACCGGCAAGGTGAAGTGGTTCAACGACGCGAAGGGGTTCGGCTTCATCACACCCGAAGACGGCGGGAAGGACCTGTTCGTCCACCACTCGGCGATCC
>DATAIN010000762.1:0-4667 GCA_036262635.1 Gemmatimonadaceae bacterium
GCGGGAGCATCGCGAAGACGAAGATCGGCGACGCGACGGCAAGGCTGCGCCTCGTCGGCTGCTCGACCGTGGTCGCGCCGACGCGCACGCTCTCCGAGCCGACGGCCGCGGCGAGCGTCTCCCAGACCCAGATCAGCCCGAGCGCGGCCCACACTGCCCAGGCGGAGTAGCTCCAGAGATAGAAGTAGTCACGGTCACGCACCTCGCGCGGCACGCTCTGCCCGAGCTCCGGCGCCTGCGAGTAACCGTACTTGAAGTTCATGTAGTAGATCAGCGCGAGCGTGACCGTGAAGATCAGCGGCCCGAAGAACCAGAAGCTTCGTCGGTCGCGGGTGAAGTGCACCCAGCCGCCGATCAGCCCGAGGATGAGGAACATCACCGCGAGCGCCGCCTGGATGCCGGGGTGCGCGTCACGCGAGTCGCGCATCCACTGCCAGCGGAAGTACGTCCACCACATGTCTACCTGCGCGCTGAACGGCGCCTGACGGTCGCTCAGCTCGGGCTTCCCGTACTGCTCGCGGTTGAAGTTGTACATGAACCGCTCCTTCGTGAGCTTCGTGAAGGTGCAGTCCCAGTGCAGGCCGTTCGCGCATGCCGTCGGCTCGCCCTCGTTGATCGGCGGGAAATGCGCGGCACGAATCGGCTGCGTCGCGAACACCGTCATCCCGAGCGCGAGCGCGCCGCCGCAGGCCAGCCACATCTTCCAGCGAAGGAGCGTCTCCCAGCGCCGCGCCAGCACCACCACCGCCACCGCCGGTCCGACGAGGAATCCGGCCGGATGGTTCGCGTATCCCAACCCGATCAGGTATGCGATGAGAACGAGGATCCGGTCCGCCTTCGGCCCTACCGGCTCGTCCGCCCAGCGCACCGAGAGCCAGGCGACGATCGCGAAGAACGCGAGCGACACGGTGTAGACCTTCTCGTTCACCACCGACTGGTTCCACACCGTGAACGCGGTCGCGCCGAGCAGCGCCGCGATCACGCCCCCGACGATGCGCTGCCAGCGGAGCGGGAACCATCCGACCAGCACCCGCTCGGTGATGAGGAACCACGCCCCGGCGGCCATCGCGCTGCACAGCGCGGCGAGGATGTTGACGCGGGTCGCGATGTCCGAGGCGATCGGCAGCAGCGTGAAGACGCGGCCGATGAGGACGAAGAACGGGTTCCCCGGCGGGTGCGGGAGCCCGAGCGTGTACGCCGCCGCGATGTACTCGCTCGTGTCCCACATCGCCGTCGAGGGCGCGAGGGTGAGCAGGTACAGGATGAACACGCCGAGCGATGTCAGCCCGGCAGCGAGATAGGACGGGCGGTTGTCCAGCTCGGGAAGTCTTGTCTGGGCCATGCGGGTCGATGAATACGCGACAGGCGTCGCCTCTCGCGAGGCACGAGTAGCCATGAAAACTGACGGGTTGAGGCTAGTGACGGAAGAGACGCTGCCCAGTTAGTACCATCGTGATGCCATGCTGGTTTGCTGCGGCGATCACTTCCTCGTCGCGGACCGACCCGCCCGGCTGGACGATCGCGGTGACCCCCGCCTCCGCGGCCTGGTCGATCCCGTCCCGGAAGGGGAAGAACGCGTCGGACCCCAGCGCGGAGCCCCTGGTCTCGTGCCCGGCCTGCTGCGCCTTGTGCACGGCGACGAAGGCTGCGTCCACGCGCGACATCTGCCCCGCGCCGATGCCGATCGTCGCCCCGTTCCGGGCCAGCACGATCGCGTTGGACTTCACCCCCGCCACGGCGCGCCAGGCGAAGGCGAGGTCGGCCCGCTCGGCGTCGGTCGGCTGGCGCTCGGTCACCACCTTCCAACCCTCCTCCACGCTCGGCGCCGGCGCACGCTCCTGGGCGAGGAAGCCGCCGCGCACGCGCTTGAAGTCGAGCGCCCGATCGCTCCAGCGAGCGTCGCCCTCGAGCACCCGCAGGTTCTTCTTCCGCCCGAGGATCTCCACCGCGCCCTCGCTGAACTGCGGAGCGACGACGCACTCGACGAACAGCGAGGAGAGCGCCTCCGCGGCGGCGTCGTCCACCGGAACGGTAAAGGCGATCACCGACCCGAACGCGGAGACGGGATCACAGGCGAGCGCCTTGCGGTAGGCGTCGAGCGCGTTCGATCCGATCGCGAGCCCGCAGGGGGTCGTGTGCTTGATGATCGCGCAGCACGGCTCGCCGCGAAACGGATCGGCTGCGAGGAGCGCGCCGTCGAGATCGAGCAGGTTGTTGAACGAGAGCTCCTTCCCGCCGCGCTGACGGAGCGCGCCCAGTCCCGGGCCGCCGTCGAGGTAAGACGCGGCGCGCTGACCCGGATTCTCGCCGTAGCGCAGCGACTGCGCGCGAGTGAGCGCGATCGACATCTGCGTCGGGAAGGAGTCCCCGCGCTGCGCCGCGAACCAGGCGCTGATCGCCGCATCGTACGCCGCGGTGTGCGCATACGCCTTCTCGGCGAGCTCGCGGCGGAAGGCCAGCGCATCTCCGCCGGCCTTCAACGTCGCGAGCACGCGCGGGTAGTCGGCGGGATCCACGACCACCGTGACCGACGCGAAGTTCTTCGCGGCCGATCGGAGCATCGACGGGCCGCCGATGTCGATGTTCTCGACGACCTCCTCTGGCGACACGCCCTCCTTCGCCGCCGTCTCGCGGAAGGGATAGAGATTCACCACGACGAGATCGATCGGCGCGATGCCATGCTCCTCCATCGCGGCGACGTGCTCGGGAAGGTCGCGGCGCGCGAGCAGTCCGCCGTGCACCACGGGGTGCAGCGTCTTCACGCGCCCATCCATCATCTCCGGGAAGCCGGTGACGTCGCTGACGTCGCGCACCGCGATCCCCGCGTCGCGGATGGCCCGTGCGGTCCCCCCGGTCGAGACGAGCTCCCAGCCGAGTTCGGCCAGGCCACGGGCGAGATCGACGAGTCCGGACTTGTCGGAGACGGAAAGCAGTGCGCGCATGCGTGCGGGTTGCGGTGAGGTCATGCCTAACGGGCGGCGGCGAGGGCGCCGACCAGCCGAGCGAGCGCCTGAATGTCGCGAAGGTCGACGACCTCGGCGGGGGAGTGGCTGTAGCGAAGCGGCCAGGCGACGGGGACGTCCACCGCGCCGTAGCGCGCGAGCTCCGAGCCGTCGTTGCCGCCATTGGTCGTCCCGACCTGCAGCGGGATCCCGCGCGCCCTCGCGATCGCGCGGACGCGATCGACCTCGCTCGCGGGAGTCGCGCTCGAGTTGTCGAGCGCCCGGACGACCGCGCCGCGCCCGATCGGGGCGACCGCGAAGCGTGTGCTCTCGAGCGGCGAGTCCGCCGAGACGAAGGTATCCACCGCGTGCACCCGTTTCACCGATGGGCCGAGTCGCGCCGCGATGTTCGCCGCGCCGCCGAGCGCGGTCTCCTCCTGCACGGACCAGACGAACATCACCGCATGGTCGAGCGACCGCTGGTCGAGCGCGCGCACGGCGAGGATCAGCGCGGTGCACCCCGCGCGGTCGTCGATCGACCGGGCGGTGAAGCGGGTTCCGGCGAGCGCGGACGCCTGCTTCACTCCGGTGAGGCTCATTCCGACGGAGACCCCGCATCTCACCAGCGCCACCGAATCGACACCCATCCACGCCGTCAGCTCGGCGGGCTGCTTGGTCGTCGCGCTGGCGCGGGGGACGAAGACCCCCGCGGCTCGGGCCGACGGCTCGCCGGCGACGAAATGCAGCGCGCACTGCGGGTCGGGGCCACGCGGGCCGTCGTAGTGGAGGAGCGCCGGCTGCCCCTCCCAGAGCGAGCGGAAGAACCCGCCGCGCGTGCGCAGGGAGAGCGTCCCGTCGCGAGCGATCTTCGTGATCTCGAAGCCGATCTCGTCGACGTGCGCGACGAACATCGTCGTGTCGCGCGCCGGCCCGACGGTGAGCACGAGATTGCCGATGCTGTCGGTGACCGCGCGCGCCTGCGCCCAGGCGGGGAGCGCGCGCAGCACCTCCGCCCGGACGTCGCGCTCGTGTTCGGAGACTCCGTACGTGTTGGTGAGCGTGGTGAGCAGCGCGCCGACGTCGCGCAGCGAATCCGTCCGCGCGCCATTCGCGCGGCCGGCGCCCCCGCCGACCGCGACGACGTCAGGCGTCCCGCTCACTCCGGCGGCGCGGCCGACCTCGGTGAAGAGCTCCGCGATGTCGTCCGCCGACACGCTCTCGACAAGGGTGCCGCGGAAGCTGGTCCGGACGCCGAGCGCGCGAACCGCGCCCACCCGGACGCCGGCTGGGAGCTGCACCTCATCGGCGGCGGGAGTACGGACGCTGATCTGCGTTCCCGCCTCGCCGGAATCGGCGCGGGCGAGCACGGGATCGACCACGACGAGCGAATCCACCGGTCCGATCGCGGCGAGCGTCGCCGAGAGTCCGGTGAGCTCGAAGCTGCTCTGCGAAGCGAGGAGGAAGATCGTCTGGCCGCGCGCCGGCGCGAGCCGCGAGGCGGCGGCGACCGCGGCGCATCCGGCGCGTGCCGCCGCGCCGGGGCCGGCGACCATGTCGGCGTAGCGCCAGCCGGAGAGGTCGCGGGCCACCGGGTCGAGCACAGCGATGCCTAACGCGGCGACTTCCGCGGCCGATCGCGCGCCGACGTCGACGTAGAACGACTCGATCGACGCCGGTGCTTCCTCGGCCGCGCGGCGCCTCCAGAGATGCGTGCTGCGTACCGCG
>DATAIN010000763.1:0-2458 GCA_036262635.1 Gemmatimonadaceae bacterium
GGAGGCTGGAGGCTGGAGGCTGGAGGCTGGAGGCTGGAGGCGGACGCCGCGACGCCATCAGCCTCCTGCCATCAGCCTCCTGCCATCAGCCTCCTGCCCCGAGCGAGGCGGCCGGCGAGGACTTAGTTTAGCGCAATGCCAATCCCGCCCCCGCGCCCACAGGACCAGCCGCTTCACGATGACGTTCGCTGGCTGGCCGGGACGCTCGGCCGGGTGATCCAGCGGCTCGAGGGAGACGACGCGCTGCGCGTCGTCGAGGATCTGCGGCAGGCGGGGCGCGCGCGGCGGCTGGGTGAGCCCGACGCGCCGACGCTCGACCAGCTCGTCGAACGCGTCTCGCAGCTCCCGACGCCACTCGCCGCGCTCACCGCGCGCGCGTTCACGCTCTTCTTTCTGCTCATCAACACCGCCGAGCAGGTGCACCGCGTGCGGCGCCGCAACGACTACCGCCAGCAGGGCGACGACGTCCCGCAGCCCGCCTCCGCGCGGTGGACGATGCGCCGGCTCAAGGAGTCCGGCCGCACCGCCGACGTCGTCGCGAAGGCGATCCGCGGGCTCGACGTCCGCCCCGTGCTCACCGCGCATCCCACCGAGTCCACGCGGCGCACGCTCCTCGGTCTCCAGGCGCGCGTGGCGGAGCTGCTCCTCCGCCGCGAGGGGACGCCTCCCGCCGAGCGCCGGGCGATCGAGGACGCGCTCGAGGGCGAGGTCGAGCTGCTCTGGCTCACCCCCGAAGTGCGGCAGGACAGGCCGACGGTGCTCGACGAGGTGAGCACGGTGCAGTGGTACCTCGAGACTCGCCTGCTCGACGCGAGCGCGCGCACGCATGACGCGCTGGTCCGCGCCTTCGAGGAGGAGTTCGGTCGCGCGAGCGACGAGCTGCGCCTGACGGTTCCGATCCGCTTCGGCTCGTGGGTGGGCGGCGATCGCGACGGCAACCCCTTCGTCACGCCGGAGACGACGCTCGCCGCGGCGCGCCGGGCGAGCCACGTCATCCTCGGCCGCTACCGTCGCGCGATGGACGATCTCATCGAGCGGCTCTCGATCGGCGCGAACATCGCCTCTCCGCCGGCGGCCTTCCGAGAGTCGATCGAGGCGGATCGCACCGTGCTCCCCGACGTGTGGGACGCGAACCATCGACGCAACGCGGACGAACCGCTGCGGCTGAAGCTCAGCTTCATGGCGGGACGGCTCGAGGCGACGCGCCGGCTCGTCGCCTCGCGCGACGCCGGGGTGCCGCGCAGCGAGCCGGCCGCCTATCCCGACGCGGGCGCCCTCGAGCGGGAGCTGCTGATGGTGCGCGAATACCTCGTCTCCGCGGGCGCGAGCGAGGCGTGCCGGACGAGCTTCGACCCGCTGCTCGCACTCGTCCGCGCGCACGGCTTCCACGGCTTCGCGCTCGACGTGCGCGACCACGCGGACTCGCACGAGGCCGCGCTCGCCGACATCGCCGGCCACGTCGGCGTCCCCGCGTTCGACGCCGAGGCGCTGCGCCGCGAGCTGCGCGGCAACCGTCCGCTCGTCAGCGCGCACCTTCCGCTCGCCGAGCAGACGCGCCGCGTGCTCGACACGATGCGCGCGATCGGCACGATCCAGTCGGAGAGCGGTCCGGCCGCCGCGTCCACCTACATCGTCTCGATGACGCGCGGACCGGAGGATCTGCTCCGCGTGCTCCTCCTCGCGCGCGAGGCGGGACTCGTCGACCTCGCCGCCGAGCCGCCGGAGTCGAGCATCGACGTGGTGCCGCTCTTCGAGACGCTCGACGATCTGGAGCGCGCCCCGCAGGTGATGCGCGAGCTCTTCGCCGATCCCGTCTACGCGCGACAGCTCGCCGCGCGGCGGAGCCGGCAGGAGGTGATGATCGGCTACTCCGATTCGGGGAAGGACGCGGGGATGCTCGCGTCGTCGTGGGCGCTGTACCGGGCGCAGCGCGCCCTGAGCGACACCTTCCGCGAGGCGGGCGTCGCGCTGCGCCTCTTCCACGGGCGCGGCGGAAGCGTCGGCCGGGGAGGCGGCTCGCCCGTCTATCGCGCCCTCGCCGCGCTGCCGCCTAACGTGTCGTGCGGGTCGCTCAAGATCACCGAGCAGGGGGAGATCATCTCGCAGCAGTTCGGGCTCGCGCCGATCGCCGAGCGGACGCTCGAGGTGACGCTCGCCGGAACGCTGCTCCACGAGTTCACCGACTGGCGGAAGGAGGTGGACGAGAGCGAGGTGCAGTCGTTCCGCGAGGCGATGGACACCCTCGCCGCGCGCTCGCTCGATCTCTACCGCGAGCTGGTGCACGAGAACCAGGCGCTGTTCGATCTCTTTCTCGCGGCGACCCCGGTCGCCGAGCTGGCCGGGGCGCGCTTCGGCTCGCGCCCCGCCTATCGCCCCGGCGCGAAGAAGGGGATCGAGGGGATCCGCGCGATCCCCTGGCAGTTCGGCTGGACGCAGATCCGCCTGATGCTGCCCGGCT
>DATAIN010000764.1:0-2482 GCA_036262635.1 Gemmatimonadaceae bacterium
ACAACCGCTCCATCGCTCGCTCCACCTTGTCGTGCCCGCGCCGCCGACGGACTTCCTCGCGGAGCTTCTCCACGCGGCACTCCGAGTCGCAGTCCTCGTGGAAGTAGGCGCGAATCCGGTCGAGGAGCGGCGGTTTCGACGGCGCCGTCTCGACGAGGGTGTTGTTCGCCGAGGGCATCCCGCAGAGGAGCTGCCACCCCGTGTGTCCAGCCGCGAACCGGCCGACGGACAGCTCGCAGAGCTGCGCCGTGTCGTCGGGGCGCGCCAGGCGGATGCGATAGCCGTCCCGTGCGCTCGCGAACACGACGACGCGCGAGCTCACCGGGCGTCCGAGCTCGGAGACGCTGGCGGCGTAGCGGTCGTTCGCCTTCACGAACGCGGATTCGGCCGCGGAGAGCTCCATCAGCTCGGCACGCATCATGTCGCGCGCGGGATCGCCCCCTGCCGCCGAGCCCCCCCGGCCGAGCATCTTCCATCCCACGGCGCCGCCCCCGCCGAGGACGAGCAGCACGATGATCGCGAGCCACGGCACCCGACGCGGAGGGCGTGGCTTCGGGCGCGACATCTCGGGGAAATCGGGATCGAACGGCGGAACTTCATTCTTCATGACGAGCACTCCGATGACGAAAGGCGCGACGCTCTCCGGGCAGGGCGGGTTGCCGGTGCTTCCCGATTCCCCCGACACCTTCGTCGAGGCGACGTGGGAGGACATCGCGCCGTACTATGACGCGCTGGCCGCGGTGGAGATCACGCCCGCGGTCGCGCGCGAATGGCTCGCGACCTGGTCGCGGCTCGACGCGATGCTCGGCGAGGCAGGCTCGCTCGCGATGATCGCCTACACCGCGAACACCGCCGACGAGAAGGCCGAGGCGGCGCACCTCCGCTTCGCGATGGACATCTATCCGAAGGTCGACGAGCGGCAGGTGCGTCTGGCCCGCAAGCTCCTCGACAGCGGCTACGGCGAGGCGGGTCTCGAGACGACGCTGAAGAAGTTCCGTACCGACGCCGAGATCTTCCGCGAGGAGAACGTCGAGCGCTTCGCGAAGCTCGAGGAGCTCGAGGCGGGATACGACAAGATCGTCGGCGGGCTCTCCGTGGATTGGGACGGCGAGCGGAAGACGATCCCGCAGCTGAAGCCGTACATGCAGTCGCGCGACCGCGCCGAGCGCCAGCGCGCCTTCATGCTCGGCGCCGACGCCTACGTCGCGAAGCGCACGGAGCTCGAGGACATCTTCGACAAGTCGTACGTGCTGCGGCACGAGGTCGCGCGCGCCGCGGGCTTCCCGGACTACATGCGCTACGCCTTCGCGGCGAAGTACCGCTTCGACTACACGCCGGAGGACTGCGTCCGCTTCCATCGCGCGGTCGAGGAGGCGGTCGTGCCGATCGCCGCGCGGCAGCACGAGTATCGCCGGCGGCGGCTCGGCGTCGACACGCTGCGGCCGTGGGATCTCGCGATCAATCCGGACAGCGACGCGCGGCTGCGCCCGTTCGAGGACGTCGCCGGCTTCCTCGCGCCGGCCGAGCGGATCTTCACCCGCGTCGATCCGGAGCTCGGCGACAACTTCCGCACCCTCGAGCAGGAGCGGCTCCTCGATCTCGAGAGCCGCGCCGGCAAGGCGCCGGGCGGCTACTGCACGACGCTGCACTGGCGCGGCCGCCCGTTCATCTACATGAACGCGGTCGGCGTGCACGACGACGTGAGCACGCTCGTGCACGAGGCGGGACACGCCTTCCACGCCTTCGCCGCGCATGCGCACCCCTACGTCTGGCAGCGGAGCAGCGGACACGAGGCGGCGGAGCTCGCGTCGATGTCGATGGAGCTGCTCGCCGGCCGTTACCTCGCGCGTCCCGAGGGCTATTACTCCGTCGCCGACGCCGCGCTCGCCCAGATCGAGCATCTCGAGGACGTGCTCTACGCGCTGCCGCACATCGCCTGCGTCGATGCGTTCCAGCACTGGATCTACACCAGCGGCAAGGGCGGCGACCGCGACGCGCGCGACGCCGCCTGGCTGGAGATCCGTCGGCGCTTCGAGCCGAGCGTGGACTGGAGCGGGCTCGAGCCGCAGCGCGTCGCGCGCTGGCTCCGCCAGTCGCACATCTTCACGAGCCCCTTCTACTACATCGAGTACGGTCTCGCCCAGCTCGGCGCCCTCCAGGTGTGGCGGGACTCGCTCCGCGACCACCCCGCCGCCGTCCGCCGCTACAAGAACGCCCTCGCGTTAGGCGGCACCGTCCCCCTCCCCGAGATGTACCGCGCCGCCGGCGTGAAGCTGGTCTTTGACGCCCCGACCATGGCCGAGCTGGTCGGGCTGGTCGAGGAGCGGATTGCTCACCTGCGCGCAGAGCTCGCGCGGGGGAACGTCGCAGCCGCTTGACGGCAGCTATTAGCCATTAGCTATTAGCGTTGAGCCACGGCGGTTACGCAGTCGCTCAACGCTAACAGCTAATAGCTAACGGCTGCTGTTCGTCTCCAGCCTCG
>DATAIN010000765.1:0-2599 GCA_036262635.1 Gemmatimonadaceae bacterium
GGTGGCTGCGCGAGATACGCCCAGGCCGGGAGCCAGCAGAGCACCCACAGGATACGAGCCTCGAAGCGCACCTCGTCAGGCACGTAGGTCGGTGCGTCGCCGCCGCCGAAGAAGGGCGCCACGGCGGCCACGACGACGAGCGCCTGGATCAGCCTCGCGCCGCGGTAGCGTGTCGACGGCATGGCGCGCGCGGTCATGCGGTCATCGCCTGGTGGTCGGGTTGGGCAAAGCAGGTCTCCAGAAGCGCGAGCAATCGCCGCTTGAAACACTCGTAGGTGAAGCAGTCACGGTATCGCCGCCGGCCTGCGATGCCCATCGCGCGCCGGCGATCCTCGTCCGTGAGGAGCGTGACGAGCGACGCCGCCAGCGCATCCGCGTCGTCGACGAGAAACCCCGTTTCGCCGTCCACGATCACCTCGCGAGCCGCGGATCGAGGCGAGCCGATGCAGGGGACGCCCGCGCGCATTGCCTCGAGGTACGCGAGGCCGAACCCCTCGCGCACACTGGGCATGGCGTATACCGCCGCGCGCTCGTAGAGGGCCTGCAAAGTGGCGTCGGATACGAATCCGCAGAACAGAACCCGGTCGCCGACGCCGGCGCGGGCAGCGGATGCGCGCAGGCGCTCGACGTCGTCCCCCCACCCCGCAATGACGAGTCGCGAGTCCGGCGCGGCGGCGGCGACCTTCGGCCAGGCTGTGATCAACGCGTCGTGCCCCTTGTATCGCTCGTCGGCCTTGATGCGGCCGACGATGAGCACAGGACGCGGTCCCGCTGCCTCGAGGAGCGACACGTCGATCCCGCCGCCCGGCTGCCCGTCCTCGAGGAGACCGAGCGGGCAGGCCCCGACCGTGGCGAGACGCGGATGCGCCGCCTCGACGCGCTCGGCGGTATAGACCGAGTTGGCGATTCGCAGGCTCGCGCGACGGAGTGCCTCGAAGCGCGGCGCGGGCAGGTCCTCTGCCCAGGCCTCGACGTCGTGAACGAAGACCGCGTACGGACGGCGGAGCCAGGCCGGCAGCGCGAGCTGTGCGCGCGCGATGGCGACGTGGTTGCACATGACCCAGTCCGCACGACGACGAAGCTGCCCGGCGGCGAGACGGGTCATCAGCCGGATCGCGTCGTGGGGGCGTACCGAGCCGCGATGACCGGGCCAGAGCTCCACGCTCCACGGCGCAGCGCCGGTGGCGTCGGCGAGCGCGCGCTGCAGCAGGCGGCCCACGTACGCGACGCCTCCGCCGCGCGGCGCAAAGGTGATGACGCCGAGTCCGGGCCGCGCGATCACGGGCGTTCCCCACCGCGCGACCCTCGCGCGATGACCTCGGAGTACACCTCGCGCAGGCGCTGCGCGGTCTGCTCCCAGGAAAACGACTTCGCCGCATGGCGCGCCCGGTCGCCCGCGGCGCGCCGTGCGGCAGGATCCGCGGAGGCGCGCCGAATCGCTGCCGCGATCGCCGCGACATCGAGGGGAACCACCTCGCCGGCAGCGGCCTCGACGACGAGCGACGCGAGCCCGACCTCCTCGCTCACGATCACGGGGAGGCCCGCCGCCATCGCCTCGGCGACCGCGATTCCGAAGTTCTCCTGGAAGCTGGTGAGCACGAAGGCGTCCGCGTCCGAGAGGAGCCTGGCCTTCGCCGCTCCCTCGACATGTCCCACGAAGCGGACGGCGGCGCCGAGCTTCAGCTCCTGGACGAGCGTCTCGAGCTCCCGCCGGTGGTCCGCGCCATCCCCCGCGATGGCCAGCTCCACGTCGGCACCCTCGGCGCGCGCCGCGGCGAGCGCGCGCAGAAGAAGGTCGAGTCCCTTCTTCGGGTGCAGCCGCCCGAGGAAGACGAGCCGGAGCGACGGGTGCTCCGGGGCGCGGGTGATCTCGAATGTCTCCGGCGGGACGCCGAGCGGCACGACGAACAGCGGCGCGCGCACGCCGAACGCCTTCAGTGCGGTCGCCTCGGCGGTGGTCGTGACGTGGAGTGCGGCGGCGCCGTCGAGGGTGCGTCCTTCGGCGAGCGCGAGGTACGTGCGCTTCTTCCACGCCGACTGGCGCAGGCTCCACGGATCGAGCGCGCCGTGCGGGCTGAGGACATAGGGCACGCCGGCGTGCATCGCCGCTCGCCCGCCGATCGCGGTCGAGAAGCAGAACAGCGAGTGGAGGTGCATCACGTCAAAGCGGCTCGCGCTCGTGCGGAGCCAGCGCCGCAACGCGAGCGACGGTTTCCACACCCCCGGCAGGTCGCGACGAAAGTAGCCGTACTCGACACCGTCTTCGTCGAAGCCTTCGCCGTGCCGTGGCTGCCCGTCGTCGGTCGTGGCGACGAAGACGCGCATGCCGAGCGCGCGCTGCGCGCTCGCGAGGGCTCGCACGGCGAACGAAGGTCCGCCGTGGTGTGGCGCGACCGAGGGAACGACGTGGAGCACGCTCGCGACGTCGTTCTGCGCTCGAGGCGGGAAGGGTCGGGACGACGTTCCCGTCATTCCCCGCGCGAGGGTATCGCTCTGCATCGGTTGGTGATTCTCGGTGGCACGGAGGCAATGTAGCGCGCTCGCTTGCGCGCCACGGAGTGCAATCGCCGGACCCCACGAGTCGCGTCCGAAAGGTGTG
>DATAIN010000766.1:0-2994 GCA_036262635.1 Gemmatimonadaceae bacterium
GCGGGGTGGTGCTCGACGTAGTGGATCTTCGGCAGGTCGTCGGCCGGGACGCCTAACGCGCCGGCGAGGGGTCCGCGCAGGTCGCGCACCTTCCGCGCGTTGCGGACGCGGTCGAGGATGAGCTTGAGGTCGGGGCGCTTCGGCAGCGCGAAGAGCCCCTTCTTGACGAGGTTCGCCTTCGGGTCGCGCGAGATCGCGACGTGGGCGACGTCGGCGCCCGCGATCCCCGCCATCTCGAGCACCTTCTGGATCGACAGCGTCGGGAATCCCGCCCAGTGCTTGATGCGGCGGAAGCGCTCTTCCTCGACGGCGGCGACGAGCTGCCCGTCTCTGAGGAGCACCGCCGAGACGTCGGCGTGGTAGGCGTTGATGCCCAGCGTGTAGATCGGCTTCATCGGGGACCTGTATGATGAGCCGGCGGCGGCTGACTGTCGGTCAGCGGCCGTCGGCCGTCGGCGCGTGCGAATAGCGGGCGCAGCTGGAAGCTGCCCGCCATGGGTCAAGTTCCGTGCCTCGCCCCCCGCTGGCGATGCAGGTCGTACTTCTTGACCACGATCATCCCTTGATACAGCGCCTTCATGAAGCAGAAGACGAGGCCGTCGCGCCCGTCGCGCCACCCCTGCCGCCAGAAGTAGCTGTAGAGGAAATAGGCGAAGGGGCGCAGCGGCATGCGCCAGGACAGGCGCTTGATCGCCGCCCGCCGCTGGAGCGGATCGCGGCTCAGGATCAGCGAGAGCGTTCCGCGAGCTTCGTTTTCGACCTCGTACTCCGCCTCCTTCCGCGCGTACCGATTCTGGCGCTCGAACCGCTCGTCGATGGAGCGCAGGTTCTCGTCGATCAGGTCGTGCGTGAGCTCGCGAACCTCTCCGCGCACGGTCTGCGTCTCCGCATGTCCCCGGTCGACGTAGCGGACGCGTGCACGATGGATGAGGCGGACGACCCAGTTCGGGTAGAGGGAGCTGTAGCGGAGCCAGCGCCCCCACATGTAGAAGCGGCGGCGGACCCTGTACGCGCCGACCTCGGGGCCCGAGTGCGCCGTCACTTCGGCGATCTCGGACGCGAGCTCCCGCGGCACCCGCTCGTCGGCGTCGAGGACGAGGATCCACTCGTGCCGCGGTGCGCAGTGATCGAGCGCCCAGTTGCGCTGGCTGCCGAAGCCCGTGAACCGGTTCTGGAAGAAGCGAGCGCCGAACTGCCGGGCGATCGCCTCCGTCCCGTCGGAGCTGAACGAGTCGACGACCACCACGTCGTCGGCCCAGCGCAGCGACTCGAGGCACGAGGGGAGATGAATCTCCTCGTTGAGCGTGAAGATCATCACGGTCACCGGCGCGCGCGCGGGAGCGGGAGCGGACGACCTTCCGACGATCTCGGCCACTGGCTCAGTCATGGAGCGTCTCGCGCAGGAACGTCGCGACAGCCTGCGCGCGCTGCGGATCGAGGGCGCTGATCACCGCGGCGGCGGAGCGGATGTGCCCCTCGCTCGAGGAGCCGAGGAGGACGACCCCCTGGCGGTTCTCCGACAGTGCCCAGGCAACAAGGAGCCGTGCGATCGCGCCAGGCGCCATCGCGTCGATACCGGCGACCTCAGACAGCCGCGACCCCCAGGCGGGATCGTTTGCGAGTCGTGCGGTCGCGCGCGCGAGCGGGAGAGCGATGACGCTGTGCGTCACCGTCAGCGGTACCAGACCGCTCACCCCTTCCACCGCCGGTGCGAGCACGCTGCTCGGCGTCTGGACGACATCGAACACCCCGGGGTGCGCAGCGAAGATCTCCCGCGCCGCCAACGCCGAGGTCGCGACTCCGATCGCGCGAACGAGTCCTCGGCGTCGCTGCTCCTGAATCCATTCGACGGCCTTGCCATCCGCGAGATCCGCGGCCGTCGCCTCGTGGAGCAGGAGCAGGTCGAGGCGCTCCAGACCGAGCGCCCGTCGGCTCTCCGCGAGGGACCGCTCGCAGGACGCGATCGCAAAGTCCGGCGGTACGTGCACCGCTCCGCCCACGGCTCGCGTCGCCCGCCCGCGCAAACCCGGAAACTGACGCAGGATTGCACGGGCGGGGCGCTCCAGGGTTCGAACCAGGCCCGCGTTCGATCGCACGCGGATGCCGACCTTCGTTCCGACGGTCACGCCGGCCGGCCGGGAGCGGAGGAACTCGCCAAGCACTCGCTCCGCGGCCCCGAGCCCGTAGCTCGGCGCGACATCGAAGTGTCGGTATCCAGCCTCGTACGCAGCGCGCAGCAGCTGCTGCTGTCGCCGTCGAGATGGCTCGCGCATGAGGGTGGCCAAGCCGATCCCGAGCGGCGTCGTCGTGCCGCCGCGGGGTAGCGCGACGCTCGCGTTCATCGCGCCGGCTCCCTGGTTGCGAGATGCTCGCCGAGCCTCATTGCGAGAGCGATCAAGGTCAGTGTGGGATTCGCCATTCCGCCCGTGGGAAAGACCGAAGCGCCGGCGACATAGAGATTGTCCATCCCGAAAACCCGGCCGTCGGTGTCGACGACGCCATCGCTCTCGACCGCGGCCATGCGCGTCCCCCCCATCATGTGGTACGCATCCCCGCGAAGCTCCCCCCACGGTCGCGACGGGTCGAAAGGATCGCCGAGCGACTCCACGACGCCGATTCCCTGGCGCTCGAGCTCCGCCGCGAGGAGCTCCGCGGTCCGTCTCACCGTGCGGCGCTCGAGGTCCGAAACCCGCCAGTCCAGCAGCAGCCGTGGCAGCCCGTACGCATCGGCGCCTTCGCCGAGCGTAATGCGCGACTCGGGATCGGGACGCTGCTCGCTGTCGACGCGCAGGTGGATCGCTGCGCCGGCGGGGAACGCACGTCGTCCTCTGACCGCGCGCTGCCAGCCGAGCGAGAGGATCTCCCGGCCACCGCGCGCGAGCTGCGCCAGCTCGCGCGGAGTCGGCACTCGCACGCGGCCCGCCTGGAGGAGGCGCAGCTGCTCGCGCACGAGCCAGAGCGCGGACCCCTCCTCGGACGCGACCTCCCAATGCC
>DATAIN010000767.1:0-4645 GCA_036262635.1 Gemmatimonadaceae bacterium
CGTCCCAGCGCCGGTTCTGGAAGACGCTCAGCATCCGCTTCGCGCGGCGCGCCTCGTCGATCAGGGCGCGTCCCTCCGCCGCGGTCGCCGCGAAGGGCTTGTCGACGACGACGTGCAGCCCGGCATGCAGCGCGGCCCGCGCGAAGGGCACGTGCGTCCTGTTCGGCGTCGCGACGACGAGCAGGTCGAAGTCGGCCGCACGCGCGAGCACCGCGTCGATGTCCGGCTCGATCCGCGCACCGGGATGGTCCCGCCTCGCCTTGGCCGCCCGCTCCGCGTCGCGCGTCACGATCGCGGCGATCGTGAGCCCCGGCGTCGCGGCGATGAGCGGGGCGTGGAAGACGGAGCCGGCGAGGCCAAAGCCGACGACGGCGACGTGGGCCGGCGAGCGCGGATTCATGCCCGCAATGTGCGCTGGCGCACGCGCCGGCGCGAGTCACGTCGCCTATCGCGACCCCACTGACCGTTATGACGTACCCTCGCAGTGGGTCGTCCATCTGTCCGAGAGCCGTCCTCTCCTACCAGATCCGAGAATATCCAGCATGCGCAACGCCTTCTCGCTCGCCTTCCTCCTCGCGCTCACGGCAGCTCCTCTCGCAGCCCAGAACAGCTGCCCGCAGGCCGATTCGGCGCTCGGCCCGAAGACGAACGGTTACGTCAAGGTCAAGTACGACGACTTCGCCGATTCTTCGAGCGTCGAGGGAGCCCCGGAAGGCGACCTCACCATGACGTCCGACGCCGGCGACGCCATCATCAGCTTCGCGAGCCGCTTCCCCGGGAAGAAGCTGCGGGATACGGCCGCGGTGGAGCTGAAAGTCGTCCTCATCACGGCTTCGAGCCGCGACGGCACGCTGGCGCGCGACGCCAAGGTCGACATGGGCATGGCGAAGTACCGCGACGTCGCCGAAGCCCGATTCCTCGTCGACGACTCGGTCCGTCTCTCGCTCCCGGTCAAGAAGCACTCGGCAACGATCCGTCCGGGCGACACCATGTACCCGGCCTTCCTCCTCGAGACCTTGACGTTTGTCGCGACACTGAACGACCTCGCGAGAATCGGCCGGGGTGAGTCGGCAATCATTCGCGTCGGCGACGTCCAGAAGAAGTTTCCCGGCCGCGTGCTCAAGAGCTTCCGCGAGCAGGCGCGCTACCTCATGTGTGCGAAGGCTGCCGAGTAGGGATTCGCGTTTTCCGCTTCTTCACGGAAGGGCTCCGGCGTTCGCCGGGGCCCTTCTGCTGTGCGGCGGTTCGTCGCGCCATCTTGTACGCATGACGACACGAGACGAATTCATCGCCTTTCGCCGCTCGCTCGGCCCCGCGCCGCGGTTGAAGCGGCAGGTCGTGCGCGCCCGCGGGCTCGACTTCGCCGTCTGGCATTCGCCGGCGGTTCCCGCCGCGACCCCGCTGCTCTGCATCAACGGCGGGCTGCTCTACGACCATTCCCTGCTCTGGCCCGCGCTCGCCCCGCTCGCCGCAGAGCGGCAGCTCTGGCTGTACGACCAGCGCGGGCGCGGCGCGACACCGGCGCCCCCCGCGGCGCGGAGTGCGCGCATCGAGCACGACGCCGGTGACGTCGCCGCCCTTCGCGAAGCGTTAGGCATCGCGCGCTGGGATCTGCTCGGTCATTCGTGGGGCGGGGGAATCGCCCTGCTCGCCGCGGAGGGCGACCGGCAGGGAACCCGCGCCGTCGTCGGGGTATGTCCGGTAGGAGCGACGAGTGCATGGATGCCGGCGCTCGACGAGGCCGCGCTCTCCAGGCTCGGCCCCACCGAGCGCGCGGTGCTCGAGCGGCATCCTGCATCGACGCTGACGAGCGACGACCCGAAGGTGCAGAGCGCGCATTCGCGCGCGATCTACCCGGCATGGTTCGCCGATCGCGCGCTCGCCGAACTGTTCTCTCCCCCCCGTGCGACGAGTGTCACAGGGGCGGCGGTGGCCGCCCGGCTGCGCCGCGAGGGTTATGACTGGCGGTCACTGTTGAGTGCCCTTCGGACCCCCGTGCTCGTCATTGCAGGAGAGCAGGATCTGCTCCCGCTCAAGTCCACCCGAGAGCTCGCCGATACTCTCCCCACGGCGCGTCTCGCGGTGGTTCCTGGGTCGGGTCACATGCCCTTCTGGGAAGCGCCGGAGCGCTTCTTCGCACTCGTCGATTCGTTTCTCTCGGAGCCTTCGTCGGACTGGGTCCCCCCATGAAACGACCCCTCTTCGCCGCTTCACTCAGCATCGCGCTCGTCGTGCTCGGCTCGGCCCAGACACCTGGCCGCGGTCGCCCGACGTCGCACGAGTCGAGCGCGTCGGGGTCCGTCGCCACGGGCCGCTACCGGACCAGCCGCCGTGATGCCGCCGAGATCAAGCGCCGCCTGCAGCAGCGGGAGTCCGGCACCTACATCGGAGAGATCCTCCTCACCCGCGATTCCGCGCTCGCCCGCTGGCACGATCGCATCGATCGCCCGCTCACCGTGTGGATCCAGCCGACGAGCCCCGTCGGCGACTGGCAGCCCGGGTTCGTGACCGAGGTGCGCGACGCATTCAATGCCTGGGGCGCCACGGGGATTCCCGTCCGCTTCGGCTTCGTCTCCGATTCGTCGAAGGCCGACATCCACGTCACCTTCATCGACCACTTCGCCGAGCCGATCAGCGGCAAGACCCGCTGGGCGCGCGACGACAACTGGTGGATCGTCGACGGCGACATCGTGCTCGCGATCCATCACGACGGCGGCGAGCCGCTCGACCGCTCGGCGGTGCACGCGATCGCGCTGCACGAAGTGGGTCACCTGCTCGGTCTCGACCACACCTCCGACATCGCGAACATCATGACGCCGCGCGTCCGCGTCCGCGACCTCTCCGTCGCCGACCGCTCGACGATGTCGCTGCTCTACTCGCTTCCCCCCGGGCCGGTCCGCTGATCCCGTGCGGCGCTCCGACTGGATCGCCGTCGTCATCGTTGGCGCGATCGTCACCGTAGTCGGTGCCCTGATACTCACCGCGCCGCGGGCGAGCAATCCAACCGTCGCCACCGTCGTCGAGGAGAGCGCCACTCCCACACCCCACACCCCACCCACCCCGACAGCCGGGGGTGGTAGCGCCACCGAGAACATGACGGTGACGCACAGCAGCGAGGTGCGCGTGCGCCTGGTCGAGTCGCGGAACGCCGCGCCCGCGCGCGACATCGAGGAGATCCGCCGCCACCTCATGCTCGGCGCCCCCGGCACCTACATCGGTGACGTGCTCGCGCTGCAGGACTCGCAGCTCGTCCGCTGGCCCGACGGTACGGTGCTGCGCGTCTGGATCGCGCCCGCGACGGATGCCACCGACTGGAGCGCGGCGTACGTCGACACGGTGCGCTCGGCGTTCCGCGCCTGGGACGCGGCGAACGCGCCGGTGCGCGTCGACGTCGTCACCGACTCGGCGAGCGCGAACGTGCACGTGCGGTGGACCGACCGCTTCCCCGAGGGGGGCGCGATCGGCCAGACGGTGCAGACCTGGGATCAGTACCGCTGGCTCGTCGGCGGCGAGATCACCATCGCGACGCACGCGGTGAGCGGCTACACCCTCGACGCGGGCTGGATCCGCGCGACCGCGCTCCACGAGATCGGCCACCTCCTCGGCCTGAACCACTCCGCATCGCCCAACGACATCATGGCCGCGCAGGCGCACGCCCCCGACCTCTCTCGCGCCGACATCGCGACGATGCGCCTGTTGTACGTGCTGCCGCCGGGAACAACCAGAGCAGGCCGTTAGCCTTTAGCCGTTAGCTGGGAGGGAAGGCGTCGACCGCAGTCAACGCAGTCGCTCAACGCTAACGGCTAACAGCTAATGGCGAGACGCTCCGGGGTCGACTGGTCCCTCTCTTGCCTCCCCGGCCATCATGGCCGAGTCGCGCGACATTCCACGCAGGACGCCGCCTCCTGGTGAGGTCGACGGTGTGCCGCTGTACGATGTCGCCATCGTCGGCGGGGGGACGGCGGGGTTGTCGGCGGCGCTCTGGCTCTCCCGCTACCTGCACAGCGTCGTCGTCGTGGACTCCGGTGATCCGCGCAACTGGGAGACGCGCGGGATCAACGGTTTTCTCGGGCTCCCGGGAATTCGCCCCGCCGAGCTGCGCGGCCGCGGGCGCGACGAGTGCCGCAGGCACGGCGTGGCGCTGATCGACGGCGTGGTGCTCTGCGTCGCGAAGCGTGGCGACGAGCACTTCGAGCTGCAGCTCGAGGGGGGCGACAGGGTCGCGGGCCGGCGGCTGCTCCTCGCGATCGGGATCAAGGACGTCTGGCCCGACGTGCCCGGGCTCGAGCACATCTACGGCGATCGCGCCCACGTCTGCCCCGACTGCGACGGCTACGAGGCCACGGGGAAGAAGACGGTGGTCATCGGCAAGGGTCGCAAGGCGGTGGGGATGGCGCTCAACCTCACGACCTGGACGCGCGACCTCACGGTCTGTACCAACGGCGCGGATCCCGATCTGACCGAGGAGTACTGCGCGAAGCTCACCGCGTTAGGCATTCCCGTGATCGACGACCCGATCGCCGGGATCAGGTTCCGCGAGGGGGAGCTGCGCTCGCTCGTCTTCGAGGGAAACGCCCGCGAGCCGCTCGGCTGCGAGGAAATCTTCTTCTCGATCGGCCAGTATCCCGCCGACGATCTCGGCGTG
>DATAIN010000768.1:0-5405 GCA_036262635.1 Gemmatimonadaceae bacterium
CATATGGTCTCGTGTCCCCACGGCTTGGGGACGGTGGTCACGTCACTCGGTCCGCTCATCGCTCTCCGTTTTCGTTCGAATAAGGCGCCTCGCCGGTGGCGTTGCGCGCGCCGGGAAGATGCACGATCCGCACCGAGCGCGGCAGGGCGTTGTCCGGTCCGGCATGGCTCCTGCCTCGACAAGGCGCATGCTCCTCGCACCACGATACATCCCGCGCCTCGCCGCGCTGGTCGGCCTGTTCACACGGTACGGCCTCTCCGACTTTGCCAAGCAGCAAGGTCTCATCGCCCTCTCCCCGGACACCGCCGAGCCGGGGCCACTCGACGCCGAGATCGCCGAACGAGCACGCGCATTCCGCAAGCGCCTCGTCGACCTCGGGCCGGCGTACATCAAGCTCGGTCAGGTGCTGTCGACGCGCCCCGACCTGCTGCCCGAGCCATTCGTCCGGGAGCTCGACCGGCTGCAGGATGACGTCGGTCCCATTCCCTTCGACGACGTCGAGAAGACGCTGCAGGAGGAGTTCGGGGCGCGGATCAGCAAGCTGTTCGCTTCCTTCGACGAGGAGCCGATCGGCACGGCGAGCCTCGGCCAGGTGCACTCGGCGACGCTGCGCGACGGGCGCGACGTCGTCGTCAAGATCCAGCGCCCGAACATCCGCGAGCAGCTGATCGACGACGTCGAATTCTTCCGCGAGGTCGCCGCCTTCCTCACCTCGCACACCGAGGCGGGTCGGAAGATCGACATGGTCGGCGTGATCCAGCAGCTCGAGCGCGCGCTCTCCGACGAGCTGGATTATCGCATCGAAGCGCGCAACGCGGCGAACTTCCGCCGCGCGCTGGCCGAGTTCCCGCGGCTGCTAGTGCCGCGCATCATCGAGGCGTACACCTCGCAGCGCGTGCTGACGATGGAGCGCATCCGCGGGATCAAGATCGACGCGGTGCCGCGCATCGCGCGCATCGAGTACGACTTCACCAAGGTCGCCGACGAGTTCGCGAAGGCGTACCTCAAGCAGATCGCGATCGACGGCCACTTCCACGCCGATCCGCATCCGGGAAACGTCTTCGTCGTGATGCCGGGGCCCGACAATCCGCGCACTCCCGCCGAAGTCGTCGCCACCGACCGGCGCTCGAGCCTCCGCGAGCCCCTCACTCCGCTCTCCAAGATGGAGCACGAGGCGCAGGCGGAGGTTCGCGCCGAGGTGAGCGTCGACCTGCCGACCTCGGAGGAGCCGAAGCTGGCGCTCATCGACTTCGGGATGACCGCGCACCTCGCCGGCCCGGTGCGCGAGCGGATCATCCGCCTCCTCCTCGATCTCGCCGACAACCGTGGCCAGGGCGTCGCCGAGACGATGATCGAGATGGGGATGCCGCTCGAAGACTTCGACCGGCAGAGCTACATCCGCGAGATCGCCTCGCTCGTCGCGCAGAACTACGACCTTCAGGTCGGCGAGGTGAAGCTGGGACGCGTCCTCTACGAGGTGATCAACATCTCGTACGCACAGGGGCTGCGGCTCCCCGCGGAGCTCACCCTCCTCGCGAAGGCCCTCTTCAACCTCGACGCGATCAGCGCCGCGCTCGACCCGACCTACAGCCCGATCCAGGCAATCCGCGACTACGGCAGCCGGATCGCCAACGAGCGCGCGAAGGACGACATGTCGCTGCGCCGCATCTGGCGCACCGCGAGCGAGACGACGGATCTCGTCTCGGCGCTCCCGCACCGGCTCGACCTCTTCACCTCGAAGCTCGCCGCGAACGAGCTCGGATTCACGGTCGACGCGCCGCAGCTCGGCGCCCTGCTGCGCGGGCTGCAGAAGATCGCGAACCGCATCTTCACGGGGCTCGTGCTCACCGGTCTGCTCATCGCGAGCGGGATGCTGCTCCCCTACCGCCGCGTGCTCGGCACCTGGGGGTTCGTCATCTCGGGCGCGATCGGGATCTGGATGGTGGTCAACATCCTGATCACCGACCGCGGGGCGCACCGCCGCGACCGTTAGGCGCGGCTCACCAGAAGCTGCCGAGGGTGAGCTGGACGCGGCTCGTCGAGACGTCGTTGACGCTGCCCTGCGTCACGCCATCGAGCAGCCCGTGACGCGCGGCCGCGAGCTCTCCATGGCGTACGTAGAGGGGCATGTCGAGCCGTACGCGGACGTCGCGGTCGAAGATCCAGCCGCGCAGCATCACTCCCAGCCCGGCATCGGCGAGCGGCGATGCAGTGAGCCCATCCTGCTGCGCCACGTCGGCGAAACCAGTGAGCCATAGCGCGAGGGGACGCGATCCGAGCGCGAATGGCACGATCCGCATCCCCTGCTCGACGTTCAGCGCGAGCACGGGGTCGCCCGCGGTCAGTGCAGGATCGTAGCCGCGCAGCCCTGCTCCACCCAACGGAACCGTCGCGACGTGCTCCGGGGCCAGAAGGCCACCGCGGGGGCGAACGAAGTGATTGAACAGCGTCTGGTAAGGGTCGCGCGCCCCGAGGAAGATTCGCCGCTGGCCCGGCGTGCTGTTCGTCGCTCCCCCGACGAATCCACGCAGTGAAAGAATCGCCGCGCTGTCCCGGCCGAACGGCCGCGCCCCGCGCACCCACGCTTCGCCGCGGCCGTAACCATCGGTCTTCGATGTGCCGCTGAAGTTGCGGCGGGCGACTCCCGCAGCAACGCTCACGCCGACCTCGGGTGACCACCGAGCGCGCGCGAAACGGATCGTCTGGTCTGCCTTCAACTCGCCGACGCGTGCGTCCTCCCAGCGATCCGGGAGATAGCCGAACCCTCGCGGTGCGGTGTAGGTTATGCCGACAGAACGATTGGTGCGAGTGCCGCGCACGAAGTAGAACCGGCTCGCGTCCCGGGAGTACGAGATCTCGCCGCCCGCCGCGCCGTCGAGCGTCCAGGCCGTGGTGCGCAGCCCCATGAGCGGGCGGCCGCGCCATGGAATCGTCGGATTCTCGTGGATCCACCAGAGCTGCACCCTGGGCGAGGAGATCCAGTCGTATGCGCCGCGGTGTCCCGGCGCGACCCGGTTCAGGACGACCCCGAGCTCGTCACGATCCACGAGCCCCTGATAGTTCGTGCGCCCGCGGATCCCCGCCACGAGATGGTTCGCCGTGGAGTACCACGCGATCGGCGTCGTCGCGTCGATCACCTTGTCGCGGCTCGACTGGTCGAGGAAGGGCCAGTCGAATCGCTGCTCGACGATCCGCTCCTCCTTCCGCCAGAAGTTCCAGAGGCTCGGCCGCACGTCGTTGCGGCGGTCCCAGTCCTCCGTCGTCCGCAGCGGATCGAGGCGCACGGCGGTCGGCTTCTCCGCGGTCCGCACCTCGATCCACTGGTCGTCGGCGCTCGCCGAGCCGCGGGCGATCGTCCACCCGGCGCTCGTCTTCACGCCTAACGGCGGGGGCTCGCGGTACTCGGCGCGCCGCTTCACGCGCCCGCGCGTCGTCCAGCTCCCGTCGGCGTTCCGCGACGTTTTCACCTTCGTCAGCGCGTAGTCGGTGAGTCCGGTGCGATGCACCCACTGGTCGAAGAACCAGCCGAGCTCCTGTCCCGACGCGAGCTCCGCGCTCGTGCGCATCGCGCGCTCGTCGACGTGCTGCAGCGCCCAGTCGCTGTAGTAGCGGTGCATGAAGGCGACGAAGGCGCTGTCGCCGATCGCATCCCGCAGCGCGCCGTACATCAGTTCGGCGCGCGAGTAGATCATCTCGTTGTAGATCCCGAAGTCGCTGAACAGGTCGGCGCGTGTCCCCACCGGCTGCGCGCGGCCGAGCATGTCGAGGCGGTACTGCGCGATCTGCAGCCCGTCCGTCTCCGACATCCGCGGCGCGAGCCGGCGGTAGCCGCGCGGCCGGAACACCGAGCTGTCGCGTCCTCCGCGCCGCGCGCGATCCTGCGGCGTCACCCCCTCCGCCCACGAGCTCTGGTACGAGGTCAGCCCCTCGTCCATCCACCCCGAGCGCCACTCGCTGTTCGCGAGGATTCCGAAGGTGAAGATGTGCCCGCCCTCGTGCAGGATGAGCCCCTGCCCCGCCGAGCCGTTCATCATCATCATCGGGAACTCGGTGCCGCCCCCGTCGAGCCGGTGCAGGTTGACGATCTGCGGATAGACGTACGGCCCGTAGACGTGCTCCAGCCACTCGAGCGCGATCTTCGTTCGCGCGAGCGCGGCGCCGTCGCCCCACGACTTCTCGTCACCGGGGCGGTAGAGCACGTGCACCGCGACGGTGTCCCACACCGCGCGCCCCGGCGGCGCGGGCACCTCGCCCCGCGGGCGCAGATAGATGCCGCCCTCGTAGCGATAGTCCGGCGACGTCGACCACGCGAACTCGTGGATGTTCTCGGCGTGGAAGCGGACTGCTTTCTCGCCCGGCCCCGCGCTGTCGCGCCACGCGGGCCATGTCGCGGCGGGGACGCGGTACGGCGCGAGCGACGGCGAATACACCGCGCCGAGCTTCTTCACGCGTTCCCACCCCGGATCGCCGGAGACGACGAGCCCCGTGCCGGCGACGACCTGGTCGTCGCGCAGGATGAGCGTCACGTCGAAGCTGCCGAACTCCCCGTAGAACTCCCCCGCCGGCCGCAGCGCGTACGGCTGCCAGCCGCCGTTGTCGTAGACCGCGACCTTGGGATACCACTGCGAGAAGTCCCAGCTCCGCCCGCGGTGGCCCTGCCGGCGCGGTGTCGTCGAGGCGCGCGCCTCCCAGGCGAAGCGCACCATGACCGTGTCGCCCGGCGCGGCGGGCGAGGGGAGCACGAAGTGCGCGACGGTGCTGTCCGGCGCCCCGGGGTAATCGACGCGGACGTCGGTCCCGTTGACGTTAGGCGGCGCGGTGAAGCGCTCGTAGCCGTAGTCGGGGTCGCGCAGATGCTGGAAGCGGACGCGCCCCTCGCGCTCGTCCACCGCGCTCCACTGCGAGCCGGGCCGGAAGGCGTTGAGGTACTGGTGGACGTACATCTCGCGCAGCGTGTCGCGCGAGTTGTTGACGTAAGTCAGCACCCCCTTCGCGACCAGCTTCTGCGCGGCCTCGTCCAGCCGCGCCACGATGCGGTAGTCGGCGCGCTGGCTCGCGGTCGAGGGCGGGCGCCCGTTCGGCGCGGTGACGAAGGTGTCGGGCTGCTGCTGCTGGACGGCGAGGAGGAGCGCGGCGAGCGCGATCACGCGAGCATGCGGCGGCGAAGGGTCGCGAGGCGCTTGCGCACCGAGCCGTCCATCACCATGTCGCCGGCGCGGACCACGACGCCCCCGAGGATGGCCGGATCGACGCGGAGGTGCGGCACGACCTTCTTGCCGAGCGTGCGGCTGAGGTGCGCGGCGATCTCCGACTTCTCCTCGTCCGAGGGCATCCGCGCGACCGTGACGTCGACGTGCAGCCGTCCCTCGAGCTCGTCGAGCAGGGTGAAGTACTCGGTCGAGATC
>DATAIN010000769.1:0-6533 GCA_036262635.1 Gemmatimonadaceae bacterium
CCTGGATCGTCGAGCCGGTGTCGGAGAGGCTGATCGCGAAGAGGTACTTCAGGACGTCCACCTTCCCGCTCGCGGGCGCGGCGGCGGCGAGCGCACAACCCGTCACGCCGGCGAGCGCCAGCGCGGCGGCACGGCGGAGGCGCCTCACTGCCCCAGGTCGTAGACGACGAGCCGCGCCGGCTGCACCGGGGGCGCCTTCCCCTTCGCCGGAGCGTTAGGCACGAGCGCCGCGACGAAGCGTCCCGTCGCCGTCGCGACGAGCGCCGTCCCCGGGCCGAGGATGCGCGACGTGCTCCCCTCGCGCGCGCTGATCCAGCCTGCGGCGCTCTCGATCGTGCGTCCGCCGGCCGCGATGGTGTGCGCCGAGACGAAGTCGATCGGGACGCTCACATCGATCGTCGGTCCCGTGGTCCAGGCGACCGATGCCGGCGACTCGCTGCTCGCCGCCACCGGCTTCCCGCGCAGGTCCACCGCGATCCAGCCGCTCGAAGGTTCGTCGTCGCCGGCCCGTCGCGGGTTCGTCCCGACGAGCAGCGCATCGCCCGCCGCGGTCCAGCCGATCCGCCATCCGCCCGCCATCGGCAGCACCACCGCCGCGCGCGCACCATTCACCGGCGCGACGCTCAGGTCGTACACCGCCGGCTGGGCGAGCCCGTACGCCGCGGACATCCCGCTCGCCGCGAAGGCTCCCTTCCGCACCGAGTCCGCGCTCAGTCCCGTGCGGCGCGCGATCGCGCTCCACTCGCTCGGCGGCGGCTCCGGCCGTTCGCGGCCCTGCAGCACGAAGGCGACGCCGATCGCGATGCGCCGCCAGTCGGGCGACGGGGCGACGTCCCAGACGCTGTCGCGCTGCACCACCGCGCCGGATCCCTCGTCCGCGAAGAGGAAACCGTCCATCACCGGCTCCGCCTCCACCGCGGTCGGATCCTCGACGACGAGCAGCGCGCGGCGGTCGCCGGCGAGCGCCCAGCGCGTCGTCGCCGCCATCCCGTGCGGACCGTGGCTCACCACCATCACCGTGGCGCGGGCGACGGTATCGCCGCCGACCACGTCGCGCACGACCACCGCCTCACGGCGCGCCGCGGCGAGCGCCTCCACGACGAGCCGCGGCAGGAGGCTGTCGCGCGAGGCGGCGATGCGGACGTGCACCGCGGGCGCCGCCTTCCCCGTGCTCCCGCGCAGGTAGGCGTGCCACCCGGCCCGCGCGAGCGAGTCGCGCATCCGCCGCGCGTTCGCGGAATCCGAGAACGCGCCCAGCTGCACGGCGAGCACCGACTCCGGCTCGACGGACACCGCCGCCGGCGGCCGCGCGACGCTGGCCGCCGGCGTGTCACGCGTCTGGCGCTCGCTGGTGCTGCATGCGGCGATGAGCGACAGCAGCCCGGCGAGCGTCTTTCTCATCTGTGGACGCGGTAGATCGCGTTCCCGGAGTCGTCCGAGATGAGCACCGAGCCGTCGCGGTTCACGAGCACGTCCACCGGACGCCCCCAGCGGCTGCCGCTCGCGTCCTGCCAGCCGGTGACGAAGTCCTCGTACGACGTCGGCTTCCCGTTGGCGATCCGGACGCGCACGACCTTCGCCCCCGTCGGCACGCTGCGGTTCCACGATCCGTGGAAGGCGACGAGCGCGTCCCCCTGATACTCGCTCCGCAGCTGCGTCGCGCCGCGGAGGAAGGTGATGCCTAACGGCGCGGAGTGCGCCTGCATCATCAGCGCGGGGGGAATCGTCGAGGCGCAGCGCCCGGCATCCTTGTACTCCGGGTTCGGCTGTCGATTCCCCCAGCAGTAGGGCCAGCCGAAGTCGCCCCCGTCCTTCAGGATGTCGATCTCCTCCGGCGGCACGTCGTCGCCGAGGTTGTCGCGCTCGTGGGTCGTCACCCAGATCTCGCGCGTCGCCTGATTGACGGCGAGTCCCACCGCGTTGCGCAGCCCGATCGAGTAGGGGCGCGTCTGGCCGCTCACCGGGTCGACCTGCAGCACCGAGGCGCGCTCCGGCGTGTCGCGCTCGCAGATGTTGCAGCTCGAGCCGACCGACACGTAGAGCAGGCTGTCCGGCCCGACGATCACCGTCCGCGTCCAGTGCCCGCCACCGCCGGAGTAGGTCGTCACGCGCGTCCCCGATCCACCCGGGCGCCCGTTCGCGCCCACCGCGAAGCGCGTCAGCTGCGATCCCTCGGCCACGTAGAACGCGCCGCGGAAGAACGCCATCCCGTGCGGGCGCTGCAGCCCGGTGATCACCGGCGCCACGTCGTCGGCGACCCCGTCCCCGTTCGTGTCGGCGAGCCGCACGATCTCTCCGGCCGGCCGCGAGGCGTACACCGCGCCGTCGGGGCCGACCACCATGAAGCGCACCCCGGAGAGGTTGCGCGCGAAGTAGTCGACCTCGAGTCCCTGCGGCGCCTGCAGCTTGCCGCCGAGCGTCGGGTGCAGCGCGAACTGCGGGGCGAGCGCCGTGTCGCGCCGCTCGGCGCCCGGCGCGGTCGCCTGCCGCTGCGCCGTGCTCTCCTTCGCCCCGCACGCGACGAGCAGCATCGCGAGCATGATCACGCCGATCGCGCGCGTGCCGCGCCCCCTCTCTCGTCTCCCATCTCGCATCGGAGTCACTCTCGTCTCCCCTCGCGGTTTCGCGAGTTCCTTCGTCGCTACCGTCCGAACAGCCGCCCGAGCATTCCCCCGCCGACGCTCTCGCCGCGCACCGCCGCGCCTAACGCGGTCGCGAACTCCGGCGCCGTCTGCCAGCGGTCGGCCGGGTCGCGCGCCATCCCCTTGTTCAGCACGTATTCCACCCCGTCGCTGAAGGAGAGGTCCGGCCGCATCGCCCGGATCGGCGTCGGGTCGCTGCGCAGACGGTTGATCATCATCTCCTGCTGCGTCCGCCCCTGGAAGGGGAGCTTGCCGGTGAGCATCTCGTACGTCATCAGCGTGAGCGAGTACACGTCAGTGCGCCCGTCGAGCGGCTTCCCGCGCAGCTGCTCGGGGCTCATGAACTCCGGCGTGCCGAGCACGATTCCCGTCGCGGTGAGCTTGGCCAGCTCGGGGGACGCGCGCCGCTCCTTCGCCAGGCCGAAGTCCATCACCACCGCGCGCTCGGGCTGACCGTTCTTCATCGCGATCATCACGTTCTCCGGCTTCAGGTCGCGATGAATGATCTGCAGCTCGTGCGCGCGCTGGAGGCCGGCCGCGATGTCGGTCACCCAGCGCGCGACCTCGTCGGGCGGCAGCTGGCGCGCGCGATGCGTCCGATCGGAGAGGACCTCCCCCTCGATGTACGGCATCACGATGTACACCAGCTGCTCCGCCGTCTCGCCGAGCCGGATGATGTGGCAGATGTTCGGATGCTCGAGCCGCCCGCCGAGATCGGCCTCGCGGCGCAGCCGCGCCATCGCGTTCTGATCCTTGGAGAGCGCGGGGGAGAGGACCTTGATCGCGCAGCGTGACTTCCCCGTGAGATCCTCGGCGAGATAGACGAAGGACATCCCGCCCTCGCCGAGCTTCTTCACGATCCTGTAGCGCCCCTCGAGCGTCTGCCCTTCCATCGCCGTCGCGGTGACGGCGGCCTCCTTCGCGGCGGCATCGCCCGCGTTGGCGACGAAGGCGCCCGTGCGCGCGTCCGCCTCCCCGCCGCGGGGCGAGGGCACCGCGACGAGACGCGTGCCGTCCTTCGTGCAGAAGCGCGCGTCGTCGGCGTACAGGGACCCGCAGGTGGGGCAGCGATTCATCGTGCGTCAGCGCTCACGCGCGAAGCTGTGGGAGACGCGCGCTCGCGCGCGCGTCATGGAAGGTGCGGGCTCACGCCCGCACCTGGTTGCGTCCTCCCGCCTTGGCGCGGTAGAGCGCCTCGTCGGAGCGGGCGAAGAAGTCGTCCACCGACTCGATGTTCGCCGCGGGCACCGACGCCACTCCCACGCTCACCGTGATGTGCAGGGAGGGGAGACGTTCGCTCGCGAAGTCGTGCTGCGCAACACGTTCGCGCACGCGCTCGGCGAACGCAACCGCCCCCTCGTGCGAGGTCTCGGGGAGCACGATCGCGAACTCCTCCCCGCCGTAGCGCGCGACGACGTCCACCGTCCGCACCGCGCTCTGGAGCAGCCGCGCCACCTCGCGCAGCGCTTCGTCGCCGACGAGGTGCCCGTGGGTGTCGTTGATGTCCTTGAAGTGGTCGAGGTCCACCATCAGCAGGGCGAGCGGGGTCCCGTAGCGGCGCGCCCGCTCCAGCTCGTGCGACAGCCGCTCGACCAGCGCGCGCCGGTTGAGGATCTGCGTCACCGCGTCCGTCGTCGCCAGCTCCTGCAGCCGTGCCTTGTCGGCCCGCGTCGTCTCGAGGAGCTGCGCGCGCTGGATCGCCGCCACCGCGGCGCGGATGACCGTGTCCGCGAACTCGATGTCGTGGTGCGACAGCGGCGGCTCGTTTCCGCTCGTCCGCAGGAAGAAGACGCCGAGCTGGGTGCGGTCGAGGGTGAAGGGGAGCGCGATCGCCGACTGCACCGGCACCGGCATCCCCTCCGCCTCCCAGACCTTCCGGATCTCCGAGTAGAGGGGGCTCGTCTTCCCCTCCTCGACGAGCACCGGCTTCCCGTGGTCGAGCGCGGCCCGGATCTCGGGATAGCGGTCGAGGCGGATCGGGAAGTTGCGCAGCCCGGGATTGTCGAACGCGGTCGCGACGATTCCCAGCTCGTCGCCGGGGTGGGCGAGGATCACCGAGCAGCGCGAGATGTCGAGCGCGCGCGCGACGCGCCGCGCGAGGATGCGGAAGATCTCCTCGGGGGAGAGCTCGCCCGTCACCTCGTGCAGGATGTCCACCAGCTCGCGGCGGCTCTTCGCCTCCTCGCGCGCGTCGATCAGCGCCTCGGAGACCTCGTGCAGCGCGGCATAGGCGCGGCGGAGCGCGTCGCGCGAGCGGAGCTGCGCCTGGATCCGCGCCATCAGCTCGCGCAGGCGGAAGGGCTTCGCCATGTAGTCGGCGGCGCCGCTCTTCAGCGCCCGCACCGCGACGTCGTCGCCGGGCTGGGAGACCATCACCACCGGGATGTCGCGCCAGCGCTCGTCGGCGCGCATCCGGCGCACGATCTCGGCGCCGTCTTCGTCCGGGTTCGCGACGTCGAGCAGAACCAGGTCCGGAGATTTCCGCTCGATCTGCTCGAGAACATCCGCGCGCCGAGCGACCGCCGCGACCTCGTAGCCCTGCTCCTTGAGCAGCCACGAGACCGCGGAGCGGATCGCCGGATCGTCGTCCGCGACGAGGATGCGCGCGTCGGGCATCGCTGCCTAACCGTCCCCGAGCAAGGCGCGGAGGCCGGCGTACTCGATGTTCCCGCCGCTGAGCACCGCCGCCACCGGCCCGCGCGTCCGCGCAGCGCCCGTCATCAAGGCCGCGACGGTGATCGCCCCGCTCGGCTCGACGACGAGCTTCATCCGGTCGAGCAGCCACCGCATCGCATCGCGCAGCGCCTCGTCGGGGATCGTCACCACGTCGTCGATGTACGCCTGGTGGTGCGCGAAGGGCGCCGCCCCGACCTCCACCGCGAGCAGACCGTCGGCCAGCCCCGCGGTCTTCTCGAGCTTCACCGGCTTCCCCGCCGCGCGCGCCCGCGAGAGCTTCGGCGCCCCCTCCGGCTCGATGCCGATCACTCGCGCGCCAGGCGCCGTCAGCTTGATCGCCGTCGCGACGCCCGCGCTCAGCCCGCCGCCGCCGACCGGCACCAGCACCGTGCCGACCTCCGGCAGGTCCTCGGCGATCTCGAGCCCCGCCGTCCCCTGCCCGGCGATGATCCACGGATGGTCGTAGGGCGGGACCAGCGTCTGCCCCTCGCGCGCGACGATCTCCATCGCGCGGTCCATCCGGTGCTGGGTGTTGGTGCCCGCGAGCTCGACCCGCGCGCCTAACCGTTCCGCGCCGGCGCGCTTCGCGGCGGTGACGTTCGTCGGCATGACCACCGTCGCGGGAACACCGAACAGTTTCGCCGCGAGCGCCACCGCCTGCGCGTGGTTGCCCGACGACGGCGCGACGACGCCCCGCGCGCGCTCCTCGGGCGTCAGCTTCGCAAGGAAGTAGTACGCGCCGCGCAGCTTGAAGGCGCCGCCGCGCTGCAGCGTCTCGGGCTTGAGCCACACCGGCGCCCCGGCGCGCGCCGCGAGATCGTCGGCCGGCAGCAGCGGCGTGCGGACCGCGACCTTCGCGATGACGCGCGCCGCGTCGCGCAGCGCGTCGAGGGTGACGAGATCGGAGCCGAGGGCGGTGGTCATCCTCCAATCTGGCACCACGGCGACCCGCGTTCCAGCGGCAGAAATCACCGAAGCGTAATGCCAGGTGACTCCGCTTCGGTCAGCCCTGCGGGCTACGGCCTATGGCTGCCGCGCATTCAACTGCTGCGTTTGCAGTCCCCGCGGTTCCGGAGCTGGCGGGAGACCTGTGACGCATACCTCCGGCAGGGTTGTAGCGGCCATCGTAGCGATCGAGCATGCAGCTGGAGCCGTTGGGAAGAGCGACTACCCGACATTCCGACGGCAATGTCCTCGGGACGCAAGGGCATTAGG
>DATAIN010000770.1:0-1540 GCA_036262635.1 Gemmatimonadaceae bacterium
GAAGGCGCGCGTCCGATCGACGCCGATGCTCGAGCGGTCGCGCGCGATCGAGTAGCTCCCCTGGTTGCTCGACGAGAGCGTGCCGGCGACGTCGTTCCAGTCTCCCATCACGAAGTCGGTCGCGTCGACGAGCATCCTTCCGCCCTCGACCGTTACCAGCGGCAGCGCGGCGACGGTGCTCGGCGGAAAGGACTCGGCGACGGTGCGCGCGTGCGCGGGGTTGTCGCTCGCGCCGCGGTAGCTCCAGTTCTCGAGCACGACGAGGACGCGTTCGCCGCTCCGCTCGAACCGCGCAACCTGTGCGCCCGCGTCGCCCCCGCGGTCGATGCCGATCGGATTGGAGCCGAGCCCCGTCGCCTGTGTGACGACGAAGAGCGCGCGCAGCGAGTCCTGCGGGAGCTCGAGGTAGAGCTTCCCCTTCGCGGCGTCGATGTGCACGGGAATCCAGCCGTCGCGGTGGATCATTCCCGCCGTGCGGGCGATGATCGACGCCCCCGAGGCGACGGAGGTCGCGGACGGAGCCGGTGCAGCGTTTCCGGTGGGGCGCTGAGTAGCACAGGCAGAGAGGAGGGCGCCCGCAACGGGCGCGAGCAGGCGAAGACGGAGAATCATGGGCATGATGATGCCTCGTACCGCTCGCGCACGCTACGTGGGCACCGTCTTGCGAGGCCGCGGATCCGAGGACATGGTCATCCCATGAACATGCGGGTGCTATCGGCAGTGCTCGTAGCCATTCCCTTCGTCGGATGCTCGCGCCAGGCGCCGCGCGCGGCGATGGCTCCCCCTCTACTGCCCACCGCGAAGCTGATCATCTGGATCGAGCGCGACGTGCATGGCGACCTCTCCGTCATCGCCCGCGAGCCGGCCTACTTCGTCGCCCTGCGCCGCAGCCCCGAGGGTCAGCTGGCATTGATCACGCCGACGGCGGAGAGTGGCGACAGCAGCTCCCGGACGTGGGTCTCCAGCTACGCCGAGTTTCACGTCGGCTTCCGGGCGGCCGCGCCAGCACCGCCCCTCCCCACGGCCGTCGCCCCTGAGTACACCTGGGTCCCGCGGTCGAAGATCGGGGCCGATGGCAAGCCGGTGACGGTGTACGAGCCGGTCGAGCGAGTCTCCCGCATTGGGAGTTCAAGCGCATCGGGCGCCGATTGGCGCCCGCGCGGCTTCGTTGTGGTCTTCGCGAGCACCTCGCCGTTCTCCCCCGAGACGATCGACGCCGCGCGCGCCGCGCTCCGCAGGACGAATTCGTGGAACGCCGAGCTCGTCGTCGCGCGGCAATTGTTCGACGCGGCCGCTGTCCGTTGGCAGGCGTCTCGCGTCGATTATTGAAGCGACGAACCCCATCCAGCCCATGTTCGACGAGAACCGCTACGAGCGCATGACCTACCGCCGCTGCGGCCGCAGCGGCCTCCAGCTGCCGGCGATCTCGCTCGGGCTCTGGCACAACTTCGGGAGCGTCGATCCCTTCGACGAGGCGCGGGCGATGGTGCGCCGCGCCTTCGACCTCGGCGTCACGCACTTCGACCTCGCCAACAACTAC
>DATAIN010000771.1:0-10140 GCA_036262635.1 Gemmatimonadaceae bacterium
GCGCCGCTCGCCGCGCTCGGTGCGCGCCCTGCTCGCGGCGGGCGCGTCGCGCGACGGGGTGAAGGTCCCCACCGGTTACGCGGAGATCGACGCGCTGCTCGGATGAGTGAGTATGCGACCTTCGCGTCGCGAGCATCGACATCGCCGTCGGCGGTCGTCGCTGGGGTGAGCTCCTCACTGGGCGGCCTCGATAGGGTAACTGCAACCACATTCGAGGAACGCCGAGGCGGTGAGACGGTGAGAACGGCCAGGAATACTGCCTCAATGGGTGTGCAGTTGCAGTTCTCCCCACCTCACCGCCTCGGCGTACCAAAGAGCAGTTGCAGTTACCCCATCGAAGCCCTGAGCAGTTGCCGAGCCCCGAGCCCCGAGCGCGGCTCGTCCACCCCGACAAGCTCTCGCTCGACGGCGACCGGCTGAGCGCCGAGCTTCCGACGTCGGCGGGGATCGCGCGGCTGACGCTGCGGCTGAAGGAGCGCTCGGGCGAAGGCTCGCTGGTCCTCGTCTCCAGAAAGAAGAGCTGACCGGGCCGCGCGCCGCGGCGCGCGGTCGAGAGGGGGACCGGCTCCTCCCCCTCGTGTGGCGTGCACGCCACAGCGCCGAGGGAAAAATCCGTCGGGAGTTTCCAACCGCCATGTGCGGAACTGCACCGACGAAACCCCTCGGAATTTCCCGATTGACTTTCTTCTTGACAAACTTTGCGGCGAATCGTATTCCCTCACTCTGGGCCGGGCGCTCTCCCTCTCCGGCTCGCGTTCAATGTGAAGCCAGGCTGACTCACCCTTCCTCCTCCCTACGGAGGTCGTACGCGGCTGCTTCGTTCGTCTGCTCTGCTGTTCTGTAGTTCGCTGCTCGCATCGCTGCCGGCCTCGCTCGCGGGACAGGTGGACGCGTCGCGTTCCGCCACGGGCGCTGACTCGGTCTATCTCCTCGTCCGCAGCGATGACGGCGGGATGAGCCACAGCGTCAACATGGCGCTCCAGCGGCTGATGGACTCGGGCCTTCCCGTCTCGGTCTCCGTGATGTGGGGGACGCCGTGGTATCAGGAGACGGTGGACATCCTGAAGCGCCATCCCGACGTCGCCGTCGGCGTGCATCTCACGCTCAACTCCGAGTGGAAGAACCTGCGCTGGGGGCCGGTGCTCGGCTTCGGCGCGGTGCCCACTCTCACCGACACGCTCGGTCTCTTCCTCCCCACCTCCGAGGCGCTGCACGCGAAGCGCCCCCCGCTCCGCGACGTCGAGCGCGAGCTCCGCGCACAGATCGATCGGGCCCGCCGCTCGGGGCTGAAGATCGATTACCTCGACTATCACATGGGGACGGTCTCCCGCTACCCCGAGTACCGCGCGATCGCCGAGAAGCTCGCGAAGGAGTACGGGCTCGGGATGTCGCAGTACTTCGGGGAGCGGCGCGAGGACCCGCAGTATTCCGCCGAGCCGGCGGCGAAGCCGGATAGCCTCGTCGCGGTGGTCAATCGACTCGATCGCGGCGTCACCCTCCTCGTCACGCACGTCGGGATCGACGACGCGGAGCTTGGAGCGCTGCTGGACATGAACACCGATGGCGGGCTCGCCCAGATGAGCAGGAATCGTCAGGGCGAGCTCGATGCTTTGATGTCGCCGAAATTCCGCGATGCGCTCGGCGCGCGCGGCGTCCGGCTCATCACCTACAGGCAGTTGATCGAGATGCAGGGCCTGAAGTCGATGCGACGACCAGGAGAGGGAGGATAACCACGCATGTGTGCCACCGAGAGGTCAGTCATGAGGAAGACGAAGTCAGGAAGTCACTCGCGCTGGACGAGACTCCTCTCCCGCGCCTGCGCGGTGGGAGCAGGACTCCTCCTCACGTTAGGCGGCGCGCGCGCCGCCTCTGCCCAGGCGGCGGGCCGGGTCACCGTCACCGGGCGGGTCACATCGCCGGAGGGCGCGCCGGTGCAGGGTGTCGCTGTGACGGCGCAGGGCAGCGACTCACGCGCCCTGACGGGACCCGACGGGCGCTACATCCTGCCGAACGTCCCGCCTGATGCGACGCTGAGCTTCGCGCTCGTCGGCCGGCGTCCGACGCAGATCGCCCTCGGCGGGCGGACGACGGTCGACGTCACGATGGAGCGCGTCGCGTACCTCGAGGAAGTGGTGACGACGGGATACACGACCGAGACGCGCGCGACGGTCACCGGCGCGGTGGCGAGCGTGCCCATCGAGACGATGAACCGGCAGACCGGCGCGAGCGCGCTCCAGAAGCTCGCCGCGGCGACGCCCGGGGTCACCGTCGAGAACAGCGGGTCACCCGGTGGTCGGAGCACGGTCCGCATCCGCGGGATCAGCTCCTTCCAGAACAACGACCCGCTCTACATCATCGACGGGACGCCGGTTCAGGACAGCTACATCAACTGGCTGAACCCCGAGGACATCACCTCGATCCAGGTCCTGAAGGACGCGTCGGCCGCCTCGATCTACGGTGCGCGCGCGAGCAACGGCGTCATCGTCATCGAGACGACGAAGAAGGGGCTCGTCAGCCCGCCGCGCACGAACTTCCGCATCCGCACCGGGTGGGCGCAGCCGACCCGCGGCTACGACGATTTCCTGATCCTGAACTCGCTCGACTACTTCAAGGTCGTCCGGGCGAGCTTCCAGAATGCCGGGCAGCCGACGCCGGTCAACATCTACGGCGACTCGCTGAACCCGTCGGTCCCCGCCTACATCTGGCCGAACAACTGCGGCACGACGGGCGTCTGCAGCACCGTCGATCCGAGCACGTACTCGTATCCGGGCAACCTCATCATGCGGGGGAGCCCGGGGACGAACTGGTGGAAGGCGGTCTTCGGAACGGGGCGCGTGAACGACGCGAACCTCGACGTCTCGGGGGGGAGCGCGGACAACACCTACGGCGTCTCCTTCAACCTGTATGACCAGCAGGGAACGGCCCGCTACAACGAGTTCAAGCGCGGGACGGTGCGCGCGAACACCGAGTTCCGCCGCAAGAAGCTGAGCTTCGGCGAGAACCTGGCGGTCGGCATCGAGCGCGCGTTCGGCGGTGTCGGGGGCGACGACCTTGGCGAGGGGGGGATTCTCGGCAAGAACATCCTGATGCAGCCCGTGGTCCCGGTCTACGACATCGCGGGCAACTTCGCGTCGGGGAAGCCGAACACCCTCGGGAACAACACCAACCCGCTCCGCGTCGCCTACGAGAGCCGGAACAACGTCTTCAAGACGAACCGCATCTTCGGCAACGTCTTCGGCGGCTACCAGGCCATCCCCGCGCTGCAGCTGCGGTCCCGCCTCGGCTTCAACGTCGGGCAGCAGTTCGGGTCCGGTTACACCTTCTCGACGCCGGAGAACCACGAGGTCAGCAGCAACAACGGAATCAGCGAGTACCAGTGGCAGAGCAGCGACTGGACGTGGAGCAACACGGCGACCTACGCCTACACGTACCGCTCGAGCACCCTGAACCTGCTCGCCGGTCAGGAGGCGAACGCCGGAAACTTCCGCCGCATGGACGGCTCGCTCGGCAACCTGCTGAACACCGCCGTCGAGTCACGCTTCCTCCAGGACGCGCTCGGCGACGCGAACACGAAGAACGTGACCAGCAGCGGCTCGCGCTACGCGCTGCTCTCGCTCTTCGGCAAGGCGGACCTGAACGTCCTCGACCGCTACGTCCTGAGCGCGACGGTGCGGCGTGACGGCTCGTCGCGCCTCGGGCCGGCGAACCGCTGGGGCACCTTCCCCGCGTTCGGAGTGAACTGGCACATCAGCAACGAGTCGTTCCTCCAGGGCAACCCGTGGATCAACGACGCGATGCTCCGCTACGGCTGGGGGGTCACCGGGAACCAGCAGATCACCCCGGGGCGCATCGTCTCGCAGTTCAGCGGCGAGCGCAACGTGACCTTCTACGACATCAAGGGCTCGAACAACACCCTGGCCACCGGATACCGCCAGCGGTCGCTCGGGAATCCGAACCTGAAGTGGGAAGAGGATCGCTCGCAGAACGTCGGGACGGACCTCTCGCTCTGGGACAACCGGATCAACGTCGTCCTCGATGTCTACCGGCGCACCACCGACAACGTCCTCTTCGATCCGCGCCTCCCGGCGACCGCCGGCCGAGCCAGCCCGCCGATCGTCAACGTCGGCAGCATGCGGAACACCGGCTTCGACCTCTCGATCGGCCACCGCAGCGCGTCGTGGAACGCGACGCTGAACGGGAGCCACTACAAGAACGAGATCCTCAGGATCAGCGGCGGTACCCAGTCCTTCTTCGGGCCGGTCGGCCTGCGCTTCAGTCCGCGTCCGGTGATCAACCAGGTCGGCCAGCCGATCGGGATGTTCTACGGTTACGTCTTCGACGGGTTCTTCAACGACTCCGCCTCCGCCGCCAACTCGGGGCAGGCTGGCGCGAAGCCTGGTCGCATCCGCTTCAAGGACATCAACGGCGACGGCAAGATCACCGGCACCGACCAGACGACGATCGGCAGCCCGCACCCGAAGTTCACGGCGGGGCTCGACCTCGGCGCCCGCTGGCGTGCCTTCGACGTGGCCGCGACGCTCTTCGGCTCGTACGGCAACAAGATCCTCGACGCGCAGAAGCAGTTCTACATCTTCCGCAACTTCGACACGAACGTCCGCAAGGACCTCCTCGCGGAGTCGTGGACGCCGACGCACATGAACGCGAAGTATCCGCGCCTCGACGCCCTCGACACCTACAGCTCGGCGGTGAGCAGCTTCTACGTCGAGGATGGGTCGTACACCCGGCTGCGCAGCCTGCAGATCGGTTACACGATTCCCGGCGACATCGCCTACCTCTCCCGCGCGCTCACCGGTGCGCGGATCTACTTCCAGGGCGACAACGTGTTCACCCTGACGCACTACCAGGGGCTCGACCCGGCGCTTCCCGCCGGCAACGCGAACGGCGCAGCCGGCGACATCCGCGACCAGTACCGCGGCATCGACCAGGGAGCGTACCCGAGCAACCGCATCTTCAGCATCGGCGTCACCACGAGCTTCTAGGCGCCCCTACTCCGAGGAATCTCAGGCGATGAAAATCGTATCGAAATACAGACTCTTGATGGGCACCGTGCTGACGGTGGCCAGCGGAGCGCTGCTCTACGGATGCAGCGACTTCCTGAACAAGGCGGCCACCCCCGAGGGCGCGCTCGACGAGGGCACCCTCGCCACGAAGGGCGGCGTCGAAGGATCCCTGGTCGCGGCCTATCGCCAGCTCGATTGCACCAACATCGACGGCGCGTGGGGATGCGCGGTGAGCAACTGGGCCTTCGGCACCACCACCAGCGACGACGCGTACGAGGGGTCGCAGGCAGGCGACCAGCCTCCGGTCGAGGCGCTCGAGCTCTATCACTGGAGCACGGGCGCGGCGCAGTCCTACCTCGACCAGAAGTGGGCCGCGGTGTACGAGGGGATCAGCCGCGCCAACGCGACGATCCGCCTCGTGAAGAAGGTGGCGGCAACGGGGCAGCTCACGCCCGCCGACGCCCGCGGAATCGAGGGTGAGGCGCTCTTCCTTCGCGCGCACTATCACTTCGAAGCGTGGCGGATGTGGGGGAACATTCCCTACTACCGCGAGACCGACACGGATTTCCGCAAGCCGAACGAGACGAGCGCCCAGGCCGGCGCCGACATCATGAAGGACCTGGATTCGGCGATCAAGCTGCTGCCCACGACCGCGCGCAACGGCGACAAGGGACGCGCCACGCAATGGACCGCGAAAGCGTACAAGGGCCGCCTTCAGGTCTATCTCGGCCAGTGGGCCGCGGCGCTCGTCACGCTCGATTCGGTTCACAGGTTCGGTCCGTACAAGCTCACCCAGACGATGGACCAGGTCTGGACCGGGTTCCCGGCGCAGGAGAACGGCGCCGAGACGATCTTCGCCTACCAGGCGTCGTCCAACGACGGCGACCCGACGGGGGTGAACTCGAACACGGGTGAGCGGCTCAACTTCCCGAATGGCGGGAGCTTCACCTGCTGCGGCTTCAACCAGCCGTCGCAGAACCTGGCGAACTACTACCGGGTGAACGCCGCCACCGGGCTGCCGCTCGCGCTCACCGACGCCACCTGGAACGACCCGGACTCCAACTGGACCGCGGCCCGTGCCACCGCGCGGGCGCAGCCGTTCGATCCGCGCGTCGACTGGACCATCGGCCGCGACAGCGTGCCGTACAAGGATTGGGGAATCCACCAGGCGTCGTGGATCCGCTCGCCGCAGCATGGGGGCTATTACAGCCCGAAGAAGAACGTACACGAGGACGCGAGCGGCTCGGTCAGCCGCTCGTGCGGGTGGACGTGCACCCAGCTGAATGGCGACAACTTCCACATCTTCCGCTACGCCGACCTGCTGCTCATGCTGGCCGAGGCCGAGGTCGAGGCGGGCTCCCTCGCCAACGCGCAGATCCTGGTCGACAGCATTCGGATTCGCGCGGGACGGACGGCGCAGGGGTGCGGGTACACCGCGACCAACAAGGTCGAGACGATCTGGCCGCAGTGCGGCGCCAACCCGGCGATCAACAAGCCGGCCGATACGCGGATCGCCGTTCCGATCAACGACCCGTCCATCACCTGGGCCACATACCGCATCGGGCTGTACTCGACGCAGGGCGCGTGGACCAGTCAGGCGGTCGCCCGCGAGGCGGTTCGCGCCGAGCGGCGGCTCGAGCTGGCGATGGAAGGCCAGCGCTTCTTCGACCTGCGCCGGTACGGCAACGCGTACGCCGCGAACGTGCTCAACACGTACGTGGGCGTCGAGAAGCGCCGCCACCCGCAGTTCACCACCGCGGAGGCGTTTACCGCGAACCACCAGCTCTATCCGATCCCGACGTCGCAGATCCAGATCAGCAACGGGAACCTGAAGCAGAACCCGGGCTGGTAAACGCGGCGCGTCAGCGCTTCAGAATCCGATAGGCCTGCAGGGAATCACCGGCGTTGGCGACCAACAAGCCAACGCCGGTGATCGTTTTCAGGGTGACCAGCGAGGTCGCGTTCAGCGAGGCGAGAAGCCCGCTCGCGGACGGCGGCACGGCGAAGAAGGCGCCCCTGCCGTCGCCGCGCAGCCAGAGCCCGTTCCCGGCGTCGGCGCGTGGCACGTTAGGCTCGGCGTCGTAGAGATTTCCCGCGACGACGAGGTCGAGGTTGCCGTCGCCGTCCACGTCGCGCACCGCGATACCGCGGATCGGCGCGATCTGCGCGAGGTCGGGAAGGGGGGTCATGGTGAACCCCTTTCCGCCGTCGTTGCGCAGCACGACGCTGGCGAAGATGTCGGTCTCGTAGTGCACCGCCTTCTCGCGCTGCGCCCTGGTGAGGAGCTGCTCGATAGTCGCGGCCGCGAAGGACCCGCTGGTCGGGTAGCGCAGACCGAGGGTGTACACGGAGCGTCCGAGCGCGGCGAGCCCGCTGAACGGGTACTCCTTTCCCGCGACGCTCTTCGTGAGGAGGACGTCGGTCCTGCCGTTCCCGGTGAGGTCGCCGGCGTAGACGCCAAAGGGGGCCTCCCTGGAGGTCGTGTAGCTGTAGTTGAGCCCGAGGTTGCCGGCCACGATATCGGGGCGCCCGTCATGGTCGAAGTCTCCCGCGGCGAGGGTGAACCACCACCCTCTCGTCGGCGGGAGGTGCGTCTCCTTCGTCACCTCGCGGAACCGGCTCCCCTCGTTGCGGAAGAAGCGGATGGGCATCCACTCCCCGGCGACGACGAGATCGAGCTTCCCGTCGCCGTCGAAGTCGATCCAGAGCGCGTCCGTGACCATCCCGCCCGGTTGAACGAGCTCCGGCGCCAGCTGCGCGGTGACGTCGGTGAACCGGCCGCCATCGTTCCGCAGGATCCAGCTGCGCGTGGGACGCGGATACTCGCGCGGCGAGAGGCGGCCGCCGACGAACAGGTCGGGCTTTCCATCACCGTTGAAGTCCCCGGCGCGCACCGCTGAAGTGCTGGTCAGCATCGCCGGAAGGGCGGCCTCGTCGCGGACGAAGCTGCCTCCCCCGCGGTTGACGTACAGCCGATCCTGGAGGCGCGAGTCGCCCGGGCCGAACTGGTATCCTCCGCTCGCCACGTAGAGGTCGGGACGCCCGTCGCCGTTCGCGTCGACAAAGGTCGCGCCCCAGTCGTCGAAGGTGCTGTCCGCGGTCCAGGGCCCCTTCGGCGTCGCCGCGAAGGAGCCGTCGCCGCGCTGGAGCAGCAGCCGCCCCGGCGCGCCTTCACTCCCGCCGACGAAGACGTCGTCCAGTCCGTCCCCGTCCACGTCGGCGACGGCGAGCGCCGGGCCGTGACGCGAGATCATGTAGGGGAGCAGCGCCTGCACCGTGTAGTCGACGAAGGTCGGCGCCGCCGGCACGTAGGCGAGGTCGCCGCGCGGCTCCAGCGGCTGAAAAACTGGTTGCGGGCGCGATGGCTCTGCCGGCCGCGGTCGCGCGTGCGACTGCTCCACGACCACGACGCGATCAGCGGCGACGTTCGTGAGCACCTCGGCGCGCCCGTCGGGCCAGATCACCTCGAGGGTGTCCGCACGCGTCGCCGCGCCGAGCCCGAAGTGCGGGCGGTCGTCCACGCTCGACATGAAGCCGCGATACGGCGACTGGTAGACGTACTGCTTCTCGCGTCCGACGGTGAGAACGATCGTCGCGCCGAGCCCGCGCCGGTTCGCCGAGTCGCCACGGAGCTCGACGGCGAGCCAGTGGTGCGAGTCGTCATCGCGCCGGACGTTGCGATAGACGAAGGCGGGACCATCGATGTTGTTCACGACGAGATCGAGCTTCCCATCGTTGTCGAGGTCCGCGTAGGCGGCACCGTAGGAGAACGCCGGCTTCTCGAGCCCCCACTTCCGCGACTCGTCGGCGAAGGTGAGGCCGCCGGTGTTCCGGAAGACGTAGCTCGTCTCGGCGTAGGCGGGGAGGCGAGCGAGCAGATCGAGCTCGCCGCGCGTCGGCTTGCCCTTCGAGCGGCGGCCGAGGGCGGCGTACATCGCGTTCACGTAATCGAGATCGTTGACCGCCTTCGGGTATCCGTTGCCGATGAAGATGTCCTTCCGCCCGTCGTTGTCGAAGTCGGCGAAGAGGGTGCTCCAGCTCCAGTCGGTTCCCGAGATTCCGGCCATCCGTCCGATCTCGCTGAACAGCACCGTTCCATCCGGCGTCCGGCCGTTGCTCAGCTGCAGGGAGTTCGCGGAGTAGTCGACGAACCTACCCTGCTGGCGATTGCGCGTGACGTCGCCGTAGGTGAGGTAGCCTGTCGTGCGCTTCTGTCGCTCGAGCTTTCGCGGCAGCATGTCGGCCTGCAGGATGTCGGGCCAGCCGTCGTCGTTGAAGTCCGCGGCGTCGACCCCCATCCCGGCGATGCTCGCGTGCTTGATCGACTGGCCGCGGCGATTGGCGAAGGTGCCATCGCCGTTGTTGACGTACATCACGTCGTTCGGATCGCCGTCGTTCGAGACGTAGATGTCGGGACGACCGTCGCGATCGAAGTCGGCGACGACGACGCCAAGCCCGTAGCCGGCGTCGCGCATGATCCCCGCCTGCTCCGAGACGTTGGTGAAGTGCCCGTGACAGTCGTTGCGATAGAGCTGGTTGTAGGTGCCGAGGACCTTCCCGGTCATCCCCCCAGGATACGACGCGATGCTGCTCCGCCCGAAGTCGTGCGGGTCGTTCTCGAGGACGAAGAGATCGATGCAGCCGTCGCCGTCGTAGTCGAGAAAGGCGGCGTGCGTGCTGAAGCCGGTGTCGGCGACGCCGTAGGCCGCGGCCGACTCGGTGAAGGTGCCGTCGCGATCGTTGATGAAGAGCAGGTTCGCCCGCTGCTCGGGAGTCGAGCGCTCGGGGCCGGAGACCGCGACGTAGATGTCGAGCCAGCCGTCGGCGTTGACGTCGGCCATGGCGACACCGGTGGCCCAGCTCTTCGTGCCGACGCGCGCCTTCGCGGTGACGTCCTCGAATCGCATCCCGCCGCGGTTGCGATAGAGGCGACTCGAGACCATGTTGCCCGCGAAGTAGACGTCGGGCAATCCGTCGTTGTCCACGTCACCCACGCCGACCCCCGCGCCGTTGTAGATGTAGGCGTCGCTGATCTCGTTCAGCGAATCGTTCGGCGTGATGGTGTTGGCGAAGGTGATGCCGGTCCGCTTCGACGCGAGCAGCTCGAAGACGCGATCGC
>DATAIN010000772.1:0-2971 GCA_036262635.1 Gemmatimonadaceae bacterium
CGCCGTCGAGCGCCAGAGCTTCGCGAACGGGATCCCCGGCTCCACCGGATCGAGGATCACGCGCCAGCGGCGCGCGCGCAGCGGGAAGATCAGCGTCGCCGCGATCGCGCTCGACGCGAACAGCGCGATGTTCGAGTGCCGCAGAGTGTCGGCGACGACGCGGAAGTTCACGTCGTGCAGCGCGTACACGAGGAGCGCGATGCTGAGCGCGATGCCGATCGCGCCCCGCCAGTCCAGTTTCATGGTCGTCGTTGAAGCGAAGGACTACTCGGTGGCCGCGAGCTCGAGGAGGTCGTACAGCTCCGCGAGCTCGTCACCCGAGGGATTCCGCGCGCCGCCGCGCAGCTCGTTGCGGAGCGCGATCGCGCGGTCGAGCGCGGCGCGGCCGCGATAGAGGAGCGTCTCGATCGGGACGAGGCTCTCGTCGACGATCGGCACCGCGGCGCTCAGCGGTCGCTGCGAGAGCTGCCGGCCGAGCGCGTTGATCCCCGTGTCGAGGAGGGCGGCGAGATCGCGCCCGGTCGGAGTCCGCGTCGTGCGCGCGCCGTTGCTCGGTCGGCGCGGAGGCGCAGGGGGCAGACCCGCGAACGCCCCGCCCGGCGCCGGCGCCGCGGGTGCCGGCATCGGGCTCGGCGCGGCCATCGGCGCCGCTGCGGCGCCGGCGTTGAGGCGCGAGAGCTGGTGGCGGAGCTGCTCCGCGGTGGAACGCGAATCGGCGAGCAGGGCGGCGACCTGGCGGACCGCGGCGAGCGTGCCCGGCTCGAGGGCGACGACGCCCGGCGCCACCGCGCCGACCCAGCCCGCGACGTCGCGCTCGCCGAAGCTCTCGGCGGCGCTGCCTAACGCGCGCATCGCGCCGCGCAGCTCGCGCGACAGACGGTCGCGCCCCGCCGGATCGGCGGCGACCTGCGCCTCGCTGACGAGCCGCAGCAGATGCTCCGCCTGACTGACCGCCTCGAGGCGGAAACGCTGCGCGGGCGTCGTCGGCGGGTTCGGCGCCGCCGATACGAGATGCGGTCCGCCGTCGGCGAAGAACAGCTCGGCGATCGGGACGATCGAGTCCGCGTCGCCCATCGATTCGTCGAGCGCCGCCGACGCCGCGGTGAAGCGATGCACTTCCGGCGACGCGGGATCGGGACGGCCGACGCTGCGCAGCTCGATCGCCGCGCGACGGAGCAACGCACCCGCCGCCTGGAAGAGCGCCAGCTGCGCCGGGGTCGGCGCGGGCGTCGCGCTCAGCTCGAGCGGCTTGCCGGCGCGCTCGAGGGCATCGACGACGTCGGCGAGGGGCGGGAGGTCGCGTGTCGCCGCGACGCCGCGCAGCCCGCGAACGCGCGCGAGCACGGCGCCGAGCAGCATCGCGTCGCCGGGATGCTGCACGAGCTGGTCGAGCCCGACCGCGATCTCCGCCGCCTCGTTGGCGAGGAACGCCCCTCCGCCGGCCGCGACGGTCGGCGTGTTCGCGCGCGCGAGATGCGGCGCGTAGCGCGCCAGCTCGGAGCTGCGTCCCTGTGCGCGCTGATCTTCGGCGGGACCCCAGTGCCGCGCACCGCGGACGAGGATCTTCAGGTCGTCCACCGCCGCGGTGAGCGCCGCGCGGAGTCCCGGCTCCCAGCCGAGGGTGCCCTCGCGCAGCGCACGGCCGATGCGCTCGATCCCGGCGGCGATCTCCGCGACGCCGGGAACCCTGGTCATCGTCGCGCTGCCGCGGAGCATGCGCGCGCCGCGGGCGAGCGCGTCGCCGTCGGCCCCCTGCGACCCGGCGGCGTTCAGGACCGCATCGATCTGCTCGATGTAGTCGCTCGCCTGGAGGACGAACAGCTCGATGACGCCGGTCGGCTGGGGGCTGGTCATGGAGCCGGGAAGTTAGGGACGGGAGCGGCTGATTGTCGAGTGGATGCGGCCGTCGCGCTCAATCGTGACGCGCCGCGTTCATCGCGTCGCGCATCTCCCGCACCGCGGCGGCGAGCCCCACGAACACCGATCGGCTCACGATGGAGTGGCCGATGTTGAGCTCCTCGATCTCCGCGATCGCCGCGACGGGGCCGACGTTGCGGACCGTGAGACCGTGTCCGGCGTGGACCGCGAGCCCGAGCTCGCGACCGAGCGCGGCGCATTCACGGAGTGCTTCCAACGGGACCCGCGAGTGCGGCGCGTGCGCGTACGGGCCGGTATGCAGCTCGATCGCGTCGGCGCCGACCTCGCGGGAGCGGCGGACCGCCGCGGGATCCGGCGCGATGAAGAGCGAGGTGCGGATCTTCCCCGCGGCGAGCCGCTTCAGCGCACTCTCGACGCGCGCGCTCTCGCGGACGACGTCGAGCCCTCCCTCGGTGGTGATCTCCTCCCGCCGCTCGGGAACCAGCGTGACCTGGTAGGGTCGTAGACGTAGCGCGATCTCGACCATCTCGTCGGTGGTCGCCATCTCGAGGTTGAGAACGGTCTTCACCGCGCGGGCGAGGCGCTCGACGTCGTCGTCCTGGATGTGCCGGCGATCCTCGCGCAGATGCGCCGTGATCCCGTCCGCGCCCGCGCGCTCGCAGAGCAGCGCGGCTTCGACCGGGTCGGGCTCGTCGGTGCGACGGGCCTGTCGAATGGTCGCGACGTGGTCGATGTTGATGTAGAGTCGCAAGGCCGCGTCCGGTTGAGAGTTGCCCTGGGTTGCGGGCATGGGGAAGTCGTCGTCGTTGGTTCGCAGTCTACATCGTCCTTCACGTTCGGAGACCGTCGTGCTACGTCCCGCCGCGCTCGCCCTCATCGTTCTCGCCGCCTGCCATCCCGCCGCGCGTGGCGGCGTCGATCAGCCCGGCGCGCCGACCGCCGCGCTGGCCATCGACCGCTTCCTCGGCGCGGCGAAGGCGCAGGATCTCCAGCAGCTCGCCCTCGTGTGGGGCACCACGAAGGGACCGGCCCGCGACGTGGTGGACCAGAGCCAGATCGAGCGCCGCGAGCTGATCATGATCTGCTACCTGAA
>DATAIN010000773.1:0-2098 GCA_036262635.1 Gemmatimonadaceae bacterium
TGCTCAACTACGCGAAGAGCAATCGCGCCCCGTTCCGGCTGTTGCCGATCATCAACGTGCCGGCGAGGTAGGGAGGACGCGGAGGCCGCGGGCCGGAGAGAACACGGAGCTGCTGGCTTTGGTGATGGTGGCTCTGGTAATCACAGAGAACGGCAGGCGAGGACCACGGAGCACACCGAGGATGCCGTGAGTATGCAGCCCTCCATTCACCAGAGCCTGAACTGATTGGGGGGCACGCCACGGGAGATCATCCCGCGCAGCGTGCCCCGTCGTACGTCCGGGCGCGTGGCGCGAGGCGCCTTCACAGCTTGCCCCACATCGCCACAATCCCAGTGCCGGGAGCTCTCCCCGAGGACGAACCCTCCGTGTCCTTCGTGGTCCTCTCTTGCAGTTCTCTGTGATTGCCAAAGCCACCATGGCCGAGCCCCAGTTCCGTGTCCTCCTCACCCGTGACGCGCCCCGCGCCCGGACAGTCTCCCTTGCATGAGCAGCTACGACCGGACGACCACGGCTGGTCGCATACTCCGCCTCACGAGCTGGCGATTCCGGATCGGATTCGGGGCCGCGGTCTTCGCGACGGCGGCGATGGTCATGCTCGTGACGAACGGCCAGCCGGGGAGTGGGTCGACCAACAACAATCGCGTTCTCGCGTTGTCGATCGCGATGGCGGTCGATGTCTGGCTCGTGCTCGCGATCCTCAGCGGGAAGGGGAGGCGCGTCGCGCTCGGGTTCCTCTGCGGCGTGGTGGGGATGGCGATCGTCCGTCCGGCGATCGGAGGAATCTGGGCGATGCCGATGGCGGCGGCGGTCGACGCGACGCGTCCGGCGTGGGCCCCGATCGCCGCCGCGAGCGCGCGGTCGGCCGCCGAGGAGAGCTGGGTCGGGGCGAGGCGCGCCGAGATTCCCGTCGTCGTGCACGCGCAGCGGCTCGCCAATCAGGTACACGAGTGCGTCGCGCGGTACCGCGCGGTGGATTCCCTCGCGAGCTACCCGCGGCGCGCGGCCGAGGTGACCGCCATGTCCAACTGCGCCGACCTGGTCGCGACGCGGGCCGACAATGACAGCGTCCCGACGCGCTTCACCGATGCCGATTTCGGCTGGCGCTGGAGCTATACGCCCGGCGCGGCCGATCCGGGTGGACGGGTGACGTCGTACGTGGTGCGCGTCTTCGAGGATCCCGCGATCGGGCGCCCGTCGCCGCAGTACCTTGGCGACGAGAGCGGCGTGGTGCGGGAGCTCGCACCGGGGAAGGCGCCAGGGTTCGCGGCGAGTCCCGTGCAGGCGCTCGTGCAGCTGCGGCGCTGCCTGCAGCGCGTGCCGGCGTTCCACGAGAAGGAGGAGGCGCGCTACGGCTATCCGCGCGAGCGCAATCCGATGTACGAGGTGCTCTTCGTGTGTCCGGAGCTCAAGGGGCACGTCTACGTCGACATCGACGACCGGGACAAGAACATCCTCGCGGTCCCCGCGCGGCCCACGCCAGGGGAGTTCGTCGACACGGCCTCGGTCTATCAGGTGGAGTTCATCCCGGCAGATGTGGCGGGGCTCGTCTTCGAGCTGCAGGTGCGCCCCTGGCGCTCCCGCAATCCGTACGTGCACTCCGGGATTCGCCGCTTCTTCGTCGCACGCGACGGGTCGATCCACGTCGCGACGGGGCAGGGCAACGCGACCGCGGGCGATCCGCTCGTCGCAGAGTGCAGTGAAGGGGTCCCGGAGGCGTGCGGCGATAGCCCGCCGACGCCCTCGCAGCTCCCCGGCTCGTAGCGCGGCAGTGCGGGCCGGCGAGGTCGCCTCGGTCCGGCGCGAGGGGTATATTCCGCTCTCCTCAGCCGTGATCCCCGCCCCCCGCCAGTGCTAGCGCTCGCCCGCAAATACCGCCCCAAGGACTTCGCGTCCGTCGCGGTGCAGTCCCACGTGTCGAACACGCTCAAGGGCGCCATCGCCCGCGGGCGCGTCGCGCATGGGTATCTGCTCTGCGGACCGCGCGGGACGGGCAAGACCACGCTCGCCCGCGTGCTCGCGATGGCGCTGAACTGCGAGCGCCGCGTCGGAGCCAGCGCCGGAGCCGCAGGCGCAGGCGCTTCAGAACAGACGCTCGCCA
>DATAIN010000774.1:0-3816 GCA_036262635.1 Gemmatimonadaceae bacterium
GCACGTAGGCCGCGACGCCGATCCGCCGCTTCAGCCAGGCCGGCGTCCCCTGGATCATCCACGAGTCGATCCCGACCCCGGCGGCGAAGGCGAAGCGGCGCCCGTCGTCGAGCACGCCGAGATCCACCCGCTGGACCTCGCCGCGGAGCAGTGCGCGCACCGCGCGGCGCATCAGGAGCGGGGTGCCTAACGCGCGGGCGAGGAGGTTCCCCGTCCCGCCGGGCAGCACTCCCACCGGATGCCCCGTGTGGGCGAGGGCGCCGATCACCTCCATCGCGGTGCCGTCGCCGCCGAGGGTGAACACCGCGTCGTACTTCGGTGCGAGCTCGGCCGCGACTTCCCCGCCGTGCCCCGGATGCTTCGTGAGCATCTCGTCGCAGAGGATCCCCGACTCGGCGAACGCCTTCAGCGCCGCCCTGCGGAGGCGGGCCCCACGCCGCGACGCCGGGTTCGCGACGAGGAGCACGCGCCGCATCAGAAGGTCCAGCTGCGTGAGAGGTCGAGCCCGAACTGCCGCCGCGGCGCGGTGGTGATCTGCGCGGCGGCGTTCTGCAGCGCGTCGCACTGCTTCGCGCTCGCGCTCGGCTCGATGCCGCCCGAGACCGAGAAGCCGTGCGCGAGGCGATGGTTGATCGTCAGGCCGAGACGATCGCCGAAGTTCACGAGCGCGTTGCTCGTTCCCGTCGCCGCGCGGCTGTTGCTTCCCTGTCCCACCAGCTCGCAGAGCCCCGCGTCGAGGCCGATGTAGGTCCGCTCGTTGATCTGCTTGCCTAACGTCACGCGTGAGTTGGCGATGCGCTGCTGCAGGTTGAGCCGGCTGCTCGTGTCGGCCCCGGCCTGCACGCTGAAGACGTCGATCGCCGAGCCGAAGCGGCTGTTCTGCACCGCGCCGGCGACGAGCCCTCCCGCCGACGCCGAGAGCAGCCCGAGCCCGAGCTGGTTGTAGCTCACTCCGTTGCTCCCCGTCACCTCGAAGCTCGGCTTCCCGAAGGCGAGATAGCTGACGAGATCCGTCTGCGAGATCTGCAGCCCCTCGTCGCTGCTCAGCACGAGCTCGGGGTTGAGCAGGGTGCCGCGGATGGCGACGCGGACGCGGATGTCCTGGCCGTTCTCGGTGCGGACGGTGTGCACCGCGTTGATGTCGAGCGCCGGGTTCAGGTCCGGGTCGCCCGCGAAGGTCAGGCGTCCGCGGGTGACGTCGAAGGTGCGCGAGATCGCGGGGCCGAGCACGAGGCGGTACTGCCCGCGGTCGGCGGTGAGCGTTCCCTGGAGCGCGAGCTGCTCCGGCGCGAGGTCGCCCAGCGCCGCGGCGCGCGGGTCGCGTCCCTTCGTCACGTTCACCTCGCCGCCGAGCTGGATCGCCGCTTCCGTCGATCGCAGCCAGACTTCGGGGCCGATCACCAGTCGCACGTTCTGCAGCGCGAGACCGGCGACGACGGAGGCCGGGGCGTCGGGGACGAGGGGGCGGTTCCGCCCGAGCCCCGTCACGTCGGTGGTGATGCTGTCGCCGAGGTCGACGACGCGCTTCTTCGTCAGCTCGGGGATGTACACGACACCCTTGTCGACGATCACCGTGCCGGTGAGCGTGGACGCGGAGGTCGATCCGGCGAGGTGCAGCCCGGGCGACGAGATGCGCAGGTCGCCGAGCCGCCGCTGGTTGATCACGTGGAAGCCGCGCGCCTCGACGTCGAGCGCGAACTTCTGGTTCGAGGGCGCGCCCGCGACGTGGTGCAGGTAGTCGAGATCGACGAAGCCGCGCATCGCGATGGTCCCGCGCTCCCCCGGGTCGTCGCTCTGCGCGACGAAGCGCTCGAGCGCGATCGAATCCCCGCGCATGACGATGCTCGCCTCGACGCCGCGCACCCGCACGCCGAGCGTCGCGATCCGCGCCGCGCCGCCGCCCATGCTGATGCGGCCGTCGAGCGTCGGACGCTCCCAGGTGCCGCCGAGATCCGCGGCGACGGTGAAGCGCCCCGCGGTGACGTCGAGCCCGGGCGCGAGCGTCTCGAGCACCGCGAGGTCGGCGCTGTCGGCGCGGACGTTCCCCTGGAGCGGATCGCCGAGCAGCCGGCGCTCGCGCGGCACGAAGGCGAGGTCGATCGGGAGCGAGACGGTGGCGATCATCGTCGCCGCCTGGTCGCGGAAGAAGCGCGCGGTGCCGTTGAAACGCCGATCCGCGTAGCGGCCCGTGCCCTCGATGCGGTCGAGGCGCACCCCGGCGGTCTGCGGCTGCTGGAGGAGCGAGGTCCACTCGATGACGGGCGCCTCGCGCGTGCCGGAGAACGCCGCGCGCAGCGAGGCGATCCCGCCTAACGGCACGTTCACCTGGGCGAGCCGCGCGAAGTCCCCGATCGACGCCTTCTCGACGACGAGCGAGCCGCCGATCGGCGCGCGCGCCGGGAGCGTCATCGCGAGCGCGATCACGCCGTCCTTCCCGTCGGTGAGCCTGAGCGTCGAGAGCGAGAGGTCGCCCCCCGCGCTGATCACCGTCGCCGGCGCGGCGAGCCGCCAGCGCGCCGCCGCGGCCGTCGTGTCGGCGACGAAGCTGAGCGAGTCGATCCGCGCCTCGACGGTGTCGCCGCGGAGGAAGTACTCGCCCGCGGCGCGCCCCGTCTGCCCCGTCGTCTCGCGACCCTCGAGGGAGACGCGGCCGTGGTTCGCGCCGTCGAGGGCGAGGAGGCCGTCCACCCGCGCGAGCGTCACTCCGCCCGCGTGCACGCTGTCGACGCCGAGGATGAAGTCGCCCGTCGGCTGCTTCGTGAGATCGCGGAGCGCGAAGGTGCCGCGCACCGCGGACGCGCTGGTCCCCGCGTGGTAGAGCGAGGCGGCCGCGACGGTGCCGCGCGCGTCGAGCGCGTCCACCGCGCCGATCAGCGTGCCGGAGATCGAGAACGATCCGTCGAGCGAGTCGGCGCGCGAGCCGGCGGCGATCCACCGGCGAAGTCCGCCCAGCGAATCGACGAACACCGCGACGCGCATCGAGTCGCGCGTCCCCGGAGCGAGGCCGATCCCCCCCGACGCGAACACCGTCGCCGCGGTGGACTCGAGGGCAAGCGAGTCGACGTGGAGCTTCCCGTTCGTCGCCTCCATCCGCGCGCGGCCGGAGAAGATGCGCACTCCGGCGATCGACGATCCGCTGCCGACGTCGGCCGCGATGCGGCCCGCGAGGTTGGCGAGCGAGTCGCCGCTCACGTCGGTCTCGAAGCGCGCGCTGATGTCGGACTGCGGCACGTCGGCGCGCTCGAGCAGGGTGCGCGCGTCGAGATGCGTCAGCGTCGTTGTGCCGCGGATCGCGTAGCCGGGCGGGTAGGTGTCGAGTCGCCCGTTGAAGGCGACCGTCCCCGCCGCACCGGTGAGCGTGCTGTTCACGTCGAGCGCCTCGGTCGTCCCCTTCGCGACGATCGGCCCGGCGACCACTCCGCGCAGCGGCATCATCGGATACGAGCGGCCGAGCTGCGTCAGCGAGAGAAGCTTCGCGTCGAGGTCGAGGTCGTAGGTCATGAACACCTCGCCGTACGTGATGCGGCCGGAGCCGGTCACGTGCGTCGGGGTGTCGGGCCCATCGCGCCAGTAGAGGTCACCGTCGCTGAAGCGCACGTCGAGCCAGGACGAGTCGAGCCGCGCCGTCCCCGAGATCGTCCCCTTCAGCCGCGGGAAGTTCGGGTAGAGGTACTGGATGGTGCGCAGGTCCCCGCTCGCCACGTTCACGTCGAGCCCGTGGAAGACGGTGAACGCGGGATAGAGGATGTCGAGCTCACCCTTCGCGGTGGCGCGCGTCTCCGCGCCCGGCACGTGCGCGTCGCGGAAGACGAGGTT
>DATAIN010000775.1:0-5049 GCA_036262635.1 Gemmatimonadaceae bacterium
ACCGTGGAGCGCCTTGGCGATGTCGGGCCACCCGTCCTGTGACGAGTCGGTCCCCGTGATCAGGAGTCGCGTGCCGTTCACGTACGCGACGACGCTCTCGTTGTCGAGGACGCGGCAGCCGTGACGCGCGTAGGCGTCCGCGATCGGCGGCAGCTTGATGTCGAGGTAGTGCTCCCAGTTCCCCCAGGTCGCGAACTTCGCGGTGGCCGGGGGAAGCAGCGACAGGAAGTCGCCGAGCAGGGGGAGCGCATCGTCGCGGTCGATGCTGTCGCCGCTGATGACGATGACCTGCGGGTCGGCGCGCTCGACTTCCCGCGCGATCTCCTCATGAAAGCGGCCGATCGACTGGAGGTGGAGGTCGGTCAGCAGCACGACGCGCGCGGTCGCCGCCCGTGAGGCCGCGTCCGGGGAGCGAATGATGTGTCGCGTGACCGTGAGGCGACGCGGCTCGACGAGCAGCGCGTCGGCGGCGAGCACCGCGACCCCGGTGCCCACCGCCGCTCCCGTCGTCGCCAGGAAGCGCCGACGGTTCATGCGTCGAGAGGTTGCATTCGGCAAGGCTTCATTCGTAGCGGAGGGCGACGATCGGGTCAAGCGCCGCCGCCCGTCGCGCCGGCCAGACCCCGAAGATGATCCCGACCGCGGCCGAGAACATGAGGGCGACCACGACCGACGCGACCGACACCGACGTCGTCCACGACGCCGCCTTGTTCATCACGATCGCGCCCCCCGCCCCGAGCACGACGCCGCCGATGCCACCGAGGACGCAGAGCACCACCGCCTCGATCAGGAACTGCAGGAGGATGTTGCCCTTCGTCGCGCCTAACGCCTTGCGCACGCCGATCTCGCGCGTCCGCTCCGTCACCGAGACGAGCATGATGTTCATGATCCCGATCCCGCCGACGAGGAGGCTCACCGCCGCGATGCCGGCGAGCAGCCAGGTGAAGACCTGCGTCGTCTCGCCGAGCGCGGCGAGGAAGTCGGACTGGTTGCGGATCTGGAAGTCGTCGTCGCGTCCCGGACGGAGCTGGTGCTCGCGGCGAAGGATCTTCTGGATCTCCGCCATCGTCTCGGGGATCTGCGCCTCGCTCGGCGCGAGCACGTTGATCGTGCGCAGCCGGTCGGTGCCGAAGGCGCGGAAGCGCGCCGTGTTGATCGGGATGAGGACCTGATCGTCGGGGTTCTGGAAGCCCCCCGTCTGCCCCTTCGGCGCGAGCACGCCGACGACGGTGTACTGCAGCCCGCCGATGCGCACCGACTCGCCGACCAGCGACGAGGGGTCGGCGACGCCGAGGTTGGTCGCGACGGTCGAGCCAAGCACCGCGACGCGAGCTCGCGCGCGGTCCTCGGCGTCCGAGAACATCCGGCCCGCGTCGATCGTGAACTTCCGCACCTCGGGGTAGTTGGCGGAGGTACCGACCACCGAGGTGTTCGCGTTCCTGCTGACGTACTGGATCTGCTGGTTCTGCGACATCTCCGGCTGCACCGCGGCGATCACGGTGCCGCGGTCGGCGAGCGCGGTCGCGTCGTCGAGGGTGAGCTTGGCGCGGTCCGAGCCCGAGGCGACGCCGCGCCCGAACACCTGCCCGGGCACCACCGTCAACAGCGTCGTCCCGAGCGCGGAGATGCGCTTGTTCACCGACTCCTTCGCGCCGCGGCCGAGGGCGACCATCGCCACCACCGCCGCGACGCCGATGACGACGCCGAGCATCGTCAGGATCGAGCGGAGCTTGTTGACGCGCAGCGCGCCTAACGCGACGGCGATCGTCTCGCCGAGGAGCATCTGTCCGCCGAACATGGGATCAGGGCCTCCCGCCCCCGCCGCCGCGCGCTCCGCCGCCGCCCCCACCACCGCCCGGCGAGAGCGGGCCGGCGGTCGCGTTGCGGAAGCGCGCGTTCTGGTCCTGGCGCTGCTGCTGCAGCGTCGCCGAGGCGAGCAGCGCGACCTCGTCCCCCTCGCGCAGCCCGCCGAGCACCTCGGTGTAGTCGTAGTTCGTGACGCCGAGCCGCACCATCCGCGGCGCGAAGCCGTTGCTGTCCTTCACGAAAACGAGCTGCGCGTTGGATCGCGTCGTCCCGCTCCCCGCCCCGAACTGGAGCTGCGGCGGCTGATCCCCGTTCGCGTTAGGCGCCGCCGGTACACCGCCGGTGCCGCCCATCCCCTGCCCTCGTCGCCCGCCGCGCCCGTTCTGCGCGACGCGCCCGCTGTCGGCCGGGCCCTGCGTCCTGGCCCCCGGCCCCTGCCCCCCGTTCGTCGCCACCTCTCCCGCCGCGCTGTCGCGGGTCCGGCCGCCGCGCGCCGCGAACGACGCGCGGAGCTTGGCCTGCGCCGAGTCGGGGTCGAGGCCGAGCGCGCGCGCGGAGACGGCGAGGTCCTTCATCGCGCGCACCGCGTCCGCGGGCACGGCGAGGACGTTGTTCTTCTGCGCGACCGTCATCGAGACCTGGCCGTTCATCCCCGGAAGCAGCGTCCCCTCGCGGTTCTCGAGCGAGATGAGCACGGGGAACATGGTCACGCTCTGCTGCACCACGGCCTGCGGCTCGACCTTCTCGACGACACCCTGGAAGCGCCGGTCGGGGAAGGCATCCACCGTCACCGACGCGACCTGTCCCGGCTTCACGTTGCCGACGTCGGTCTCGTTCACCAGCGCGCGCATCCGCACCTTGTTCAGGTCCGCCATCTGGAGGATCGTCGTCCCGCCGGTCGGGCCCGAGGTCGCCGAGGTGATGACCTGGCCGAGCGACACCGGCTTCGCGATGACGGTGCCGGCGACGGGTGCGCGCACCGTCGCGTCCTCGAGCCGCTGCCGCGCGAGGTCGGCGTCGGTACGCGCCTTCACCACCTGCGCCTGCGCGTTCGCGAAGGTGAGCGTCGCCGTCTCGTGCTCCTGCGGCGTGATCACCTCCTGCTTGAACAGCTCGTCGGAGCGCGTCTTCTGCGCGGTCGCGACCTGGAGGTTCGCCTGCGCCGCGCGAAGCTGCGCGACCGCCTGGTCGTAATTGTTCCTCACGTCGCGCGTGTCGATCTGCACGAGGAGCTGTCCCGCGCTCACCTTGCTGCCGACGTCCACCGGCATCCGGGTGATCTGCCCCGACGCCTTCGACTTCACCTCGACGATGTTGATCGGCTCGACGGTTCCCGTCGCTTCCGCGGTGACGGTGATGTTGCGGCGCTCGACCGGCGCGGTCTGGATCGCGACCTGGTTCTGCTCCTTCTTGCCGCAGGCGGCGAGGAGCGCGAGACCGAGGAGCGCGGTGGGAAGGCGCGTCTGTGCGAGGCGTGGCATCATGAGCCGGGTGGAAGCGTGACGGCCACTCATCGCGCGGCCGGGGTGAGGCGTTGGCCGATGAGCGACTCCAGCCGGGCGCGCGCCACGCGCGCGTCGAAACGCGCCTGGATGAGCGCCGTCTGCGCCTGAGCGAGCTGGGTCTGCGAGGTGAGCACGTCGAGCAGCGTCGATGCGCCCGCGTTGTAGCGCTGCTGCTGCACGCGGAGGTCCTCCTCCGCGGCGAGCACGGAGATCTGCTGCACGCGCGCGCGCTCCTGCGCGGTGCGCAGCAGGTCCACGTTCTGGACGAGGAGCTGCCGCGCGGCGAGCCGCGCGTCGCGCAGTGCCGCGCTCGCGTTGTCCTCCGCCACGTCGGCGCGGACGACGCGCTCCTCGCGCGAGAACTGGTCGAACAGCGGATACGAGAGCCGGAGCGCGAAGCTCCCGCCGTAGGTGTACGGATCCTCGCCGAAGCCGAAGCGCGCCTGCCCGCTGCCGGCGCGCGAGTAGCTCGCGGTCACCGACGGGAGATACGGCGCGCGCGCGGCCCGCCGCGTCGTGCGCGCCGCGTCATACGCCGCCTCGGCCTGCCGCACCGCCGGACCACGCATCGCCAGCGCGCCGAGCGCGGTGGTGTCGAGCGCCGCCGAGTCGAGCGGAGGCAGCAGGGTGTCTTCCGGCGCCGCGGTCACCGCGCGCGGCGACCCGACGAGCCGCGTGAGCGCGGCGTTCGCCGATCGGAGATTCGTCTGCCCGGTGAGCAGAGCGAGCTGCGCGGTGCCGACCTGGATGAGCGAGCGCAGCGAATCGGACTTCGTCGCGACGCCGGCGCGAACGCGCGTCGCCGAGTAGCGAAGCTGCTGCTCGGCCAGCTGCAGCTGCACTCGCGCCGCGGCCTCCGACTCGCGCGCGGCGAGCGCGTTGTAGTACTGCTGGCTCACGTCGAGAGCGACCGCGAACTCCTGCGCGACGCTCGTCGCCTCGCCCGACTCGACGTTCGCGCGCGCCGTGCGAATGTCGTAGAGCGACTGCCCGCCGTTGAACAGCGTCATGTTCGCCGACAGCCCGTTGCTGTACGTCCACGGCTGATTCGGCAGCGTCTCGCGGACGCCGGTGGTCGGGTTGAGCCGCGTCGTGGCGCCCGAAGGAAGCTGACGGATCGCACCGAGGCTCACGCTGAGGCTGGGCAGGAGCGAGCCGTAGGCGGAGCGCACCGCGGCGCGATTGGTCCGCTCCGTCCCGCGCGCCTGCACGGCAGCGGGCACGTTCTGCCGCGCGAGCCGGATCGCCTCATCGACGGTGATCGGGAGCGCGGAGTCGGGCGCGGCGGCTGGAGCCTGCGCTCCGAGTCTCGTGGCGAATGCGAGCACGGCCGCGACACGCAGCGCGCCGCGCGCGATGAGGCTGATCGGTGAAGTCATGTATGTCGAAGGCACGTCACTAGTACGGCTGACCCGGGTGAAACGCTGGGTGGGGCACTCGCCGTGCCCGGCGCTCCAACGCCGGGAGGCTGCCGCGTGTATTTCTCGATGCGGAGCAGCTTTCTGCCTGCCGCACGATCGAGTCGACATCAGGAGGATGGAATGAACCGAAGCTGGATCGCGGCGCTGGCGATGTCCGGTGCGCTGGCCGCCTGCGCGCAGAAGCCCGAGCCGGCGCCCGCGCCGGCGACGACGCCGCAGCCGAGCGTTGCGCAGGGCGGCGGGATGGGCGAGGGGATGGGACGCGGGATGGGGATGGGCCCCGAGGGTCGCCGCCGCATGGAGGAGATGCTCCTCAA
>DATAIN010000776.1:0-3578 GCA_036262635.1 Gemmatimonadaceae bacterium
CAGCCAGGTCGCATACGCGAACCAGAAGTACGCCGCGCCGACCCAGGTCGACTGAAACCCCGTCTTCCACTTCGCCGGGCCGATCGCGGCGATCACCACCCCGCGCTTCGCCGCGACCTGGCGGAAGATCGTCATCAGCAGCTCGCGGGCGAGGACGACGAGCACGATCCAGAGCGGCAGCCCGACGTTTCCCCACGGCGTGACGAAGGCGAAGTCGCGCCCGTTGAACGCGGCGTAGGGGTCGTCGCCGGGGGCGGACGCGCTGAATGGCGACCAGCTCCCGCGGGCGCCGCCGAGCACGTACATCGGGATGAACGTGCCGAGGAGGAGCAGCTTGTCGGCGAGCGGATCGAGCAGCTTCCCGAGGTCGGTGACCAGCCCGCGCGTGCGGGCGAGCATCCCGTCGTAGTAGTCGGTGACCGCGGCGACGACGTACACGACGAAGGCGATGGCGCGCGCCGTCCACGAGTTCATGAACGGGAGGAACGCGATCAGCGGCGTGACGGCGATACGCCCTGCCGTGATCGCGTTCGGGAGGTTCATCGGGCCGCGTCCGCTGGCTGCGCCGCCCTGCAGGCGCTCAGGCGAGCGACTTGAGGACGAGCTTGGAGACCGCCTTCAATGTATCGAACACCCCATCGCCCGTCACGGCCACCGCCTCGAAGTACGTGGCGCGCTCGACCCACTCTCCGGTCGGCAGCTGCTCGACGAGATTCTCCCCGGCATGATAGGCGTCGGGGGTGACGCGCTGCTTCGCCCCGTCCACCACCTCCCACCCCGGGTTGAGCGCCGCCTGGAGCTCGCGGATCGGCGCCGCGTTAGGCAGGTCGCGCTTGTTGTACTGGATCACGAACGGCATCCGGGTCAGATCGTACCCGTACTCCGCCATGTTGTCGTACAGGTTCTGCATCGCTTCCTGGTTCGCTTCCATGCGCTCGATCTGCGAGTCGGCGACGAAGACGATCCCGTCGACGCCCTTCAGGATGAGCTTGCGGCTCGCGTTGTAGTAGACCTGCCCCGGCACCGTGTAGAGGTGGAAGCGGGGCTTGAAGCCGCGGATCGTCCCGAGGTCCACCGGGAGGAAGTCGAAGAACAGCGTCCGCTCGGTCTCGGTCGCGAGGGAGATGAGCTTCCCGCGCGTGTCCGGCTGCACCTTGCCGTAGACGTGCTCGAGGTTCGTCGTCTTGCCGCCGAGACCGGGACCGTAATAGACGATCTTGCAGTTGATCTCGCGCGAGGCGTAGTTGATCATCGACATGGCTGTCGTCTCCTCTTACTGGAACAGCTTGTCGATTTCGTCTTCGGCGCCGGAGAGAAGTCCGCCACCCGCCTGTCCCTGCCCCGACTGCGCCCGCTGGAACACCTGCTGGAAGATCCCCGTCAACTCGTCCACGCTCTGCTTCATCTTGAGCCGGACGAGCCCGAGCGTCGTCCGGTTGTCGAACAGCACGACGAGGATGACCCGGCGCGCGACGTCGGCCAGGTACATCGATTCCTTCTCGCCCTGATGGAAGAGCGAGTTGAAGTCGGTCTCGCCGATCAGGCGCGCGAGCTGGTCGTTCGCGCTGAAGTCGGCCGCGGTGAGGGTCGCGAACGCGGTCGGGTCGAACTTCGGCTGCTCACCCACCGTCGCGACGAGCTGCCCGGTTCGGTCCACGAGCAATGCGCAGCGCGCGTTGCTCTCGTAGAGGAAGCGTTGCAGCGACTGCGTGATCGCCCCGAAGTCGTCTTCGGTGAACGACCAGCTGCTTGCACCAGCGGCCATGAAGGATCCTGGAATTATCCGAGAAGGGTCTCCATCCGCCGCAGCAGGACACCCGCGCGGCGCCGGAGGGCAGGACGGGACTCCCACGCGCAATAATCGCGTAGCAGCCTCGCGTTTTCGACGCTTGGCTGCCCCCCGACGTAACCCAGAGCGGCCAGTCTTTTCACCGGGCTGCGGCTGAAGAGGGCGCGCCGGGCATCGCGCATCTGCCGGCTCCAGAACATCATCCCCGCCGCCGCGCCCCCGAGGGCCCCGGCGAGCGCCCAGCCGACGTGCTCGCGCCTCATCGCATCTCCCGCCGCGCGGCCAGCGCCTGCGCGATCGTGACGCCGTCCGCGTACTCGAGGTCGCCCCCGACGGGCAGCCCGCGCGCGATCCGCGATACGGTGATGCTGAGCGGGGCGAGCTGACGCTGGACGTACAACGCCGTCGCCTCTCCCTCGAGGCTCGGGTTCGTCGCGACGATCACCTCGCGCACCACTCCGCTCTTCGCCCGCTCGACCAGCTGCGCGATCCGCAGATCTTCCGGTGCCACTCCGTCGAGCGGCGAGATGCGCCCTCCGAGTACGTGATAGGTCCCGCGAAACTCACCCGCGCGCTCGATCGCGCCGATGTCGCTCGCCTCCTCCACCGCGCAGATCACCGCCGCGTCACGCCGCGCGTCGCGGCAGATGTCGCAGAGCTCCTGCTCGGTGAGATTGAAGCAGCGCTCGCAGGGGTGTACCCGCTCGCCGACGACGAGCAGCGCCTCGGCGAGGCGGCGCGTCTGGTCGGAGGGCTGCTTGAGGAGATGGTAGGTCAGGCGGAGAGCCGTCTTCCGCCCGATCCCCGGCAGCCGGGAGAGCTCGGTCGCGAGGTCGTCGATCGCCGACACGTGCTCAGAACGGGAGCTTGAACGGAAGCGGCAATCCCCCGGCGAGCGACTGCATCTGCTCCTGCTGCAGCGCCGCCGCCTTGCGCTGGGCTTCGCCCACCGCGACGGAGATGAGATCCTCGAGCATCTCGACGTCCTGCGGGTTGACGACGGAGGGGTCGAGCTTCACCCGCTTCACCGTTCCCTTCCCGTCGGCCTCGACCGACACCATCCCCCCGCCCGCAGTGCCCGTCACGCTGCGCGACTCGAGGTCCTTCTGAATCGTCTCGAAGCGACCCTGCATGTCCTTCACCTGCTGCAGGATCTTCATGAAGTCGGCCATGGGGGGAAAGCTAGCCGGGGGGTTGGATGGCTGGAAGCTGGAAGCCGTCAGCGACCGCGGTTCCGCTACTGTTCACCCGCCGTAGCCGACTGCCTCCAGCTTACCGCTCCCAGCTCACTCGATCAGATCCAGATCCAGCGCATCCACCGCGGCGCCGAGGATCGGGTCCTTTTTTCGCAGCGCGGTGACGCGGTCGGCGCGCACCGACTCGTCGGTGATGCGCTTCGGCGCGGGCGCGGGCGCGGAGCTCGCGACGACGCGGACGACGACGCGCTCGACCCCGCTGAAGGAGGCGCGAATCGCCTCGAGGGCGTCGTTCCGTCCGCTCTCGAGCGCCTGCGACTTGATCTCGTCGGGGGCGTCGAGCTGCAGGGTGACGACCCCCTGGGCGCTCACCGCCACCGGCGTCGTCTCGGCGAGCGCGGCCGCGAGCAGCGCGCGGCCCTGCGAGCGGACTCGCGCGACGATGTCGTCCCAGCGCTCGGCGAGCGCGTTCGCGTCGATCGCGGGGAGGCGGGATGGAGCGGCAGGCTTCGGCGGTGGCGCGGCGACGGCGTCGGCGCGCGGGGCGACGCGTGCGACGCGCCCCGCTTCCTCCGTCACTGCCATGCGGTGCT
>DATAIN010000777.1:0-1732 GCA_036262635.1 Gemmatimonadaceae bacterium
CATCCTGCTGATCGTCGTGCTCGCGTGGTTTCTCTTCTTCCGTGGCGGTGGTGGTGGAAGCGGCGGGAGCAGGAGCACCACGCCCGCGGGGCAGACGACGGGCGGCGGCGCGAGCGGCGGGACGACGACACCGGCGACACCCTGACGGCGGGCGGCTGGAAGCAGGAGGCGCTCGCCCGAAGGCTGGAGGCAGGAGGCTTTCGGCAGTCAGCGACGGCGCGAAGGCAACGGCGGTAACCCCGGGATCCCGGGGTTACCGCCGTCGTCCTTCCGCTGTCGCCGACTGCCTGCAGCCTACAGCCTACAGCCGACAGCCCACGAGCGCCTAACGCTGGGCGCTCACGTGCGCGGTCGGATCGAGGATCTCGCGGATGGTCGCCCGCGCGCCCTCGATGTGGAGACGGGTATCGCGATCCGCGGCGCGGCCGGAGGCCGACGCCAGCTCGCGGTCGAGGTCGCGCAGCTCGCCGCGCAGCATCGTCTGGATCTCCCCGACGTTCGCCGGCGGCGGGGGCGGCCCGAAGTTGAACTGCGGAATCGCCGACGGGCGCGGGTTGATCTTGTCGTCGATCTGATCGAGGTAGCTGCGCTGCAGCGCGCGCCGGTACGGGTCGATCCGCGGCGCCCCCGAGTAGATCTCCGTCCACACCGCGCGGCGCAGGTCGCCGAGCATCTCGCCCATCGAGTAGACGTCCGACCTGCTCGGCGACGTCGCCTCGAACTCGGCCAGGCGCGTGAGGCGCAGGTCGTTCAGCAGGCCGCCGAGGACTCCCGCCTGCGCGCGCTGCACGCGGTCGATCTCGCCGACCACGCCGACGCGGGCCCGCACGTCGCGATCGATGAGGAAGCTCGGGGTCTGGAAGGCGTTCGCGGCGAGGAACTGCATCGCGCGCTTCTGCTGCGCCTTCGGGAGCGGGGTGAAGCGCGGACCGGGCTGGCTCCCGTACTTCTCCTGCGAGTTGACGCCGCCGATGACGTTCGCGACGTGCCCCATCTCGAGCCGCCACTGCGCGAGCATGCGATCGTAGAGCTGCGAGAGCTCGTCGAAGTCCTCGGTCGGCTTCACCGTCGCGCTCTGCAGCCAGGCCATCTCGCGGCGGAGGTGCTTGAGGCCGAGGGTGGTCGCCTGCACCGGGTCGATGTCGCCGACGGCTTCCGTCTCCTCACCGGGGTCGGCGCCGAAGGTGCCGGAGGTCGAGAAGCGGAGCCACGGCTTCGCGTCCTGCTCGCGCGCCCATTCGTCGAGCGTGCCTCGCTCGGCGTCTGGGCTCGCCGCGGCGGGCACCGGCGCGTAGCCCCAGTGCGTCGCCCAGATGTCGTACGGCCCGATCTTCGGGATCAGGTCGGCGACGTCGAGGCTGTCCTCGGGCTGCGCGACGTAGTTGAAGCGCGAGTAGTCCATCAGCGTCGGGGTGTGCCCCATGCGGCTGACGAACGACCGGTTGCGGATGCTGTCGATCGGGTAGTACGAGCTCGCCTTCATGTTGTGCTGGAAGCCGAGCGTGTGGCCGACCTCGTGCGCGGTGACGTACTCGAGGAGCCGTCCCATGAGCGAGTCGGGGAACGGGAACATCCGCGCCCGCGGGTCGAGCGCCGCGGCCTGGGTGAAGTACCAGGAGCGCGCCAGGTTCTGCACGTTGTGGTAGAACTGGATGTGCGCGTTGATGATCTCGCCCGAGCGCGGGTCGTGCACGTGCGGCCCCGATGCGTTCTCGGTGGTGGACGGGAGCCA
>DATAIN010000778.1:0-3745 GCA_036262635.1 Gemmatimonadaceae bacterium
CCCGTGGACCGCGCTCACCTGGGGTGGCGTCCTCGTCGCGGCGCTGGCCGCGGTGGCGTGCTATCCGCTGACGAAGGTGCTCTGGCTCGCGTTCGACGTCATGCTGCGGCCCGTGACGGAGGAGGAGCTGCGGCTCGGCCGCGAGGACACGCGCGTCGTCCACTCGACGCCGCGCGAAGGTCCGCGATGAGCGCTTCGCCTTCCCCGGCGATCCGCATCCGTCATGGCATGGCGAGCGACGCACGAGAGCTCGCCGAATTCGGACGGCGGATCTTCACCGAGACCTTCGGCGCCGACAACCGCCCGGAGGACATGGCGGCGTATCTCGCGCAGACGTACGGCGAGCCGCAGCAGCGCGCGGAGCTCACGGGTGAGGAGAACACTTTCCTGGTCGCCGAGCGCGGGGGCCGGATCGTCGGGTATGCATTCGTGCGACCCGGGACGAACCCGGCAGGAAAGCCCGACGGCGCGCGCGAGCTCGAGCTGGCGCGCTTCTACATCGACGGCTCGCTGCACGGCACCGGCGCCGCGCGGACGCTGATGGATCGTGTCGTGAGCGAGACGCGTGCACGGGGCGCCACGTCGCTCTGGCTCGGGGTGTTCGAAAAGAATCCGCGGGCAATCCGGTTCTACGAGAAGTGCGGGTTCCGCGACGTCGGCGGCCAGTTCTTCACGGTCGGAACCGACGTACAGCGCGACCGCGTCATGCGCCGGGAGATCGACGCGGCTCCTCGCGCGAGGGAGGCGAATGGCTGAGACACGAGGCCGGCTCGAGGCGATCTGGATCAAGCGGATGAAGCGCGGGCCGATGGATCCCGCGCGCACGGCACGGCTCGTCGCGGGGCGGGGGATCGCCGGGAACGCGAACCAGGGCGGGCGGCGGCAGGTGACGATCATCGAGCGCGAGGCGTGGCGCCGCATGATGTCGGAGCTCGACGCGGACATCGCGCCGAGCGCGCGCCGGGCGAACCTGATGGTCAGCGACGTCCCGCTCGAGAATGCGCGGGGGCGAGTACTCCGCGTCGGCGGCTGCCGGATCCGCATCTTCGGCGAGACTCGCCCGTGCGAGCGGATGGACGAGGCCCTTCCCGGACTGCGGGCCGCGATGCGCGCGCACTGGCGGGGCGGCGCGTTCGGCGAGGTGCTCGACGACGGCGAGATCGCCGTCGGGGACGTGGTGGTGCTCGAGGAGGGGGAGCAGGCGGAGCTCCCGCTCGCGGCGGAGGCTGAGCGGCGGCGGTGAACGGGGCGCTCGCGCTGACGCTGCTGCGGCTCGCCCTCGCGCCCGTCGCCGTCGCGTTAGGCCTGACGCGAGCCCCGGGGTGGACGATGGCGGTGACGCTCGTCGCGGGGTTCGTGTCGGACGTCCTCGACGGGGTGGTGGCCCGCCGGACCGGAACCGCCACGGCCGCGCTGCGACGGCTCGACAGCGTGGTGGACACCGTCTTCTACCTCGGTGTCGCCGCCGCGGCGTGGCTGCTCTACCGCGACGCGATCCGGCCGGTTCTTCCATGGATCGGGGCGGTCGTGGGGACCGAGCTGTTGACCAACGCCGTGAGCTGGCTGCGCTTCCGCCGAGAGGCGAGCTACCACTCGTTGACCGCGCGGGTGTTCGGATTCTGCCTCTTCGGCGCGATGCTCGTGCTCTTTCTCTCCGGCTCGGCGGCGCTGATCGTGCCGGCGGTGGTCGTCGGGCTGCTCTCCCACGCGGAGAATCTCGCGATCACGTTCACCTTGCCGGAGTGGCGCCATGACGTGTACTCCATCTTCGTCGCGATGCGGCTGAGGCGGGCGCTCCTGCACTGATTGCTTTGTAGTCACAGAGAACTGCAGGCGAGGACCACGGGGGGCACAGAGGGCTCCTCGGCGGGGAGAGCGCACGCGCGACGAGCATGGTGGCTTTTGTGTGGGGCAAGCGGTGAAGGCTCCTCGCACCACGGGCCCGGAAGAAACAGGGCGCACGCCGGGTGAGATGATCTCCCGCGGCGTGCCCCCAATCGGTTCCGGCTCTGGTGCACGGAGCCCGAGCGCCTCACGGCGCGCTCTGTGGCCTCCGTGGTCCTCGCCTGCAGTTCTCTGTGATTACCAGCGAGCCAATAGCGGCTCGTGGCGCGTACCCCCTGCAGTTCCGCCGTCTCCCCCCGCGCGCCAGCTACAGGATCTCGGAGAGCACCGCCCGCTCGCGCTGCGATGCCAGGGTGGGCAGCTCGGAATCCGGGAGCACCGCGACCTCGACCAGCTTCACGCTGAGCGGCGACCCGTCCGCGGGCTGCTGCGAGCGAAGCGAGGGGACGTGCAGCGTCACCGAGACGACGCGCCAGAGCGTACTGGGTCCCGCCGGCTCACCATCGCGGTCGGTCACGTCGAGCTGGAGCACCTCGCCGCGCATCGGCGCGCAGAGGCTGAGGCATTCGGCGAGCTGCTGCTCCTGGTTGCCGTGACGGACCACGCGGAGAGTGAACATGCGCGATGCTGTGGGAGGGTGGAGACCGCCGCGTGCGGCGGCTATTTCGAAACGATCTCCACTCGGCTCGCGGCACGTCGCGTGGGCTGCCCACTGACGTCGAGCGTGACCTCGACCGTGTAGCGTCCCTCGGGGACGTCGGCGAGGTCGATGACGAGCATGCGGCCGCCGACGGAGCCCCGCACCTCGGGAGCATCGTTCCAGCGAAGATGCACCGGTGCGCGCGGCGTGGCGACCCCCGCGCGCTCGGCGAGACGGCGGAGGAAGCCGCTCTCGTCGGGAATGAGACCGATCGTCGCGGTGACGCGCTCCTCGTCGGCGAGGCCGTACATCTCCCAGAAGAGGCCGAGCTTCGCGCCCGCCGCGATGCGACCGTCGAGGATCGCGCGCGAGATCACCGAATCGAGCGCGCTCGCGACCGCTCTTGTCGAGGTGCTGTCGCCGGCGAAGAGCAGGAGGTCGGACAGCCCGACGCGGCCGGAGGTCGTGTCGGCCGGTGGAACGCCGGCGCGCGACCTGGCGATGCGGCCGGACACGCTGTCGCGCAGCTCGAGGGCGAGCAGCGTCGGACGCCAGGGCGCCGTCACCATCAGCACGCCGTGCGGCGCGTGCACCGCCCGCGCCACCACCGGCGGCGTGTTCTCGTCACGGAGCAGGACGAGCGCGGCACGCGCGCTGTCCACCCCGCGCATCGCCGTGTCGGAGCTCGCGTCGAAGGCGGCGATCGCCAGCGTGGAGTCGCCGCGGCGGAAGAGCGCGGCGCGCTGGGTGAGGCCGCCTAACGTTCGCGTGCCGCGGATCGGAAAGCGCGCCCGCGCGGTGGGATCGTCGCGCCGCCGCGGCGCGTCGCCGATGGTGGCCGGATCCGCGAGATCGCCGTCGGTCGGCGCGAGGGCGAAGGTCCGGTCGGCGTCGAAGCCGATCGCGTTCGGCGTCTCCGCGAGGCCGATGCGCGGCGGCGTCCGCCCCCAGGAGGTGGACCAGCCGTAGCGGAGCACCAGGTCCCGCAGGTCCTTTCCGGTGATGGGGCCGTAGGGCGCGCTCGACTCGCTGGCGAGCCGCGCGAGGAGATGGCGCGCGAAGAGCTCGACGCGGATCTCGTTGCCCTCGTCGGCGTACGTCGAGCGCGCGAGCCAGAGCCAGCGCGCGCGCAGCGAGTCGCGCTCGGCGCAGGTCGCGCGGTGGTAGCGGTCGCGGAAGCTGCCGTCGATGATCGGCTCGATGTCGAGGGCCGCGCAGCGCTCCTCGGGCGCCATCACCGCGAGCGCCGCGGTGACCGCG
>DATAIN010000779.1:0-6245 GCA_036262635.1 Gemmatimonadaceae bacterium
GCGCGGATCTATCCCTTCCCGTACTTCGTGGTCGACAACGAGACCTACGGCCAGATCCAGCGGCTGCTCGCGCGCGGCGAGCGCGTCACCCTCGAGGCGAACATCGCCAACACGTTAGGCAGCGACTCGGTCACCGTGTACAACACGGTCGCCGAGATCCGCGGCAGCGAGCGCCCCGACGAGGTCGTCCTGCTCGGCGCGCATCTCGACTCATGGGACCTCGGCACCGGCACCACCGACAACGCGACCGGATCGATCGCCGTCCTCGAGGCGGCGCGCATCCTCCAGGCGTCGGGACTCAAGCCGAAGCGCACGATCCGCTTCGCGCTCTTCAGCGGGGAAGAGGAGGGCCTCTACGGCTCGCGGATGTACGCCCGCGACCACGCCGCCGAGCTGGCGAAGTACCAGGCGGTCCTCGTGCTCGACAACGGCACCGGCCGCATCACGGGCATGGCGCTGCAGGGACGCAACGAGCTGCGCGACATGTGGCAGGCGCTCTTCTCGCCGATCGGGCCGCTCGGCCCGTTCAACGTGCGCGCCGGGAACAAGGGCGGCACCGACCACCTCTCGTTCCTGCCGTACGGCGTCCCCGGGTTCAACTACGACCAGGAATCGCGCGGCTACGATCACACGCACCACTCGCAGGTGGACACCTACGATCACGCCGTGATCCCCGACCTCGTGCAGGCCGCGACGGTCATGGCCGCGACGGCATACCAGCTCGCGAACCTCGAAGAGCTGCTGCCGCGAGGGAATGTGACGGCGACGCGGTAACGACGGGGGCCAGGGGCCAGGGGAAAGGGACCGCGGTTCCGCCGTGCCTGACGCGTGGCCCCCGGCCCCCAGTCCCTACTGCGTCTGCTCCCGCGCCACCGCTCGCCGATCTCCCGCGGTGTGGAGGTCCACGGCGAGGGTCTCGATGCGGCGGCCGTCCATCTCGCGCACGGTGAACACCGCGCCGCCCCCGGTCACGCGGTCGCCGACGACGGGCAGCCGGCCGAGGACGCCGAAGACCCAGCCGCCGATGGTCGTGTAGTCGTCGGAGGAGACGTCGAGGCCATAACGCTCGTTCAACTCGTCGATGTTCGTGCTACCCGGGACGATCACTTCGCCGGCCGTGGGGCGCGCGAATGGCTCGGCCGCCTCGTCGTACTCGTCGAGGATCTCGCCGACGATCTCCTCGAGCAGGTCCTCCATCGTGACCAGTCCGGCCGTTCCGCCGTACTCGTCGAGCACGATCGCCATGTGCTCCTTGAGGCGCTTGAAGTCGGAGAGCACCTCCTCCACCTCGCGCGTGCCGGGGACGACGTGCACCGGGCGCATGATGTCGCGCAGCGAGAAGCTCGCCGGCCGGCGCACGAGAACGCGCAGCAGGTCCTTCGCCAGCACGAGCCCGACGACGTGGTCGATCGTCTCCTCGTACACCGGGAAGCGCGAGAATCCGCTCTCTTCGGCGATGGCGACCGCGTCGTCGAGGCTCGCCTCGATGTCGAGGGCGACCATCTCCGTGCGTGGCGTCATGACCTCGCGCGCGTTCTTCTCCGAGAACTCGAAGACCCCCTCGATGAGATCCGCGTCGCGCTGCTCGAGCGCGCCCCCTTCCTGACTCTGCTCGACGAGCAGGCGGAGCTCCTCCGCCGAGTGCACCTGCTCCTCCTCGTCGATCGGCCGCTGGCCGGCGACGCGCAGGACGAAGGTGGCGGAGCGGCTGAGGATGAGCGTGAACGGAGTCGCGAGCCAGGCGAAGGCGATGAGCGGGGGCGACAGCCACCGCGCGAGCGCCTCGGGATGATTCAGCGCCGCGGCCTTCGGCGTCAGCTCGCCGAAAACGACGTGAAAGTAGGTCACGACGATCAGCGCCACGGTGGCGCCGATCGTCACGCGGAGCGAGACTTCGAGCGCGAAGGGAAGAAGCCCGAGGAGGTGCTCGAACATCGCGCCGAACGCCGATTCCGCGACCCAGCCGAGCCCGAGGCTCGCCAGGGTGACGCCGACCTGGGTCGCGGAGAGGAGTCGGGGCAGATTGTTCAGCGCGCGCAGGGCGATGCGTGCCTTCCCGTCACCGCTGCGCGTCATCGCCTCGAGGCGGGTCCGCCGCGAGCGGACGAGGGCGAACTCGGCGCCGACGAAGAATCCGTTCAGCAGCACGAGCACGAAGACGATGAGCATCCTGACTAGCACGCCGGTAAGCTACCTCCCCCGAGGGGTCGGGGGCCAGTCGTGACGCACGCCCATCACGGGCACTCGCATGCGCATGGCGACCATGGCCACGGGCACGGACCGGGCGCGCATCACCGGCACGCGGGGCTCGACGCGCATGCCCACTCGCTGCGTGGGCTCTGGATCGCGCTGGTCCTCACCGCCGGCTTCCTCGTCGCGGAAGTCGTCGGCGCGATCGTCTCGAACTCGCTCACGCTGCTGGCGGACGCGGGACACATGCTCACCGACGTCGCCGCGCTCTCGCTGTCGCTCTTCGTCGCCTGGATCAGCCGCCGCCCCGCGACGCCCGAGAAGACGTTCGGCTACTGGCGCTGGGAGATCCTCGCCGCCTTCGTGAACGGCGCGGCGCTGCTCCTCGTCTCGGCGTGGATCGTGTGGGAGGCGGTCGCCCGGCTGAGAATCCCCGAGCCGGTTGGCGAACAGACGATGCTCGTCGTCGCGAGCGCGGGACTCGTGATCAATCTCGTCGCCGCGTGGGTGCTGCATCCGACGAGCGAGGGATCGCTCAACGTGCGCGGCGCCTACCTGCACGTCCTCTCCGACCTGCTCGGCTCCGTCGCCGCGCTCGTCGCGGCGCTGATCATCCGCACCACCGGCTTGCTGATCGCCGACCCGATCGCATCCATCGCGATGACGCTGCTCATCGCGCGCGGCAGCTGGCGGCTGGTACGGGAGAGCATCGACGTGCTGCTCGAGTCGACCCCCGCGAGCGTGCCGCTCGGCAGCGTGCGGCAGCAGCTCGAGGCCATCCCGGGGATCGAGTCGGTGCACGACCTCCACGTCTGGACGGTGACGTCGGGGGTGATCGCGATGAGCGTGCACGCGATCGTGCGCGATCCGGAGCGCCACCAGCACGTGCTCGAGCACGTGCACGACGCGATGTCGCTCTTCGGCATCGAACACGTCACGGTGCAGCTCGAGCGGCGCGAGATGTACGAACGCGAGGCACACCTCCACCCCTGAGCGGTCCGGGGCCGGCCTCGCGCCGTGGATTACGGAATTTTCATGATGTAACAGGCGAGGGGCGGACACTCTGACCGCCCGCTGTCGCGTCGCGCGACAGCCCGGCCGAGACCGGTCAGGAATGGTGACGTTAGGCTCCGGCGGGCGTCTCTACGGGATGACTTGCGCCTGCGAATGAGCGACTACCGCATCGAGAAGATCCGCTGCCCCGTGGTCGTCCGCACCCACAGCGGTGAGACGATCGCCGGAGAGATCTTTCTCCAGCCTTTCGTGCGTCCCGGGGGAGAGAACGAGCGCCCGCAGGACATCCTGAACAGCGACGACCCCTTCTTCCCGGTCGCTCTCTCCGACGGCGATACCCTGCTCATCGCGAAGGAGCAGGTGCTCGAGCTTTCGACCCCGCGCGACGAGGGGGACGACGCCGCCGGGACCCTCGGCCGTCCGATCGTGATCGAGGTCCGCCTCGTCAGTGGTGACAAGCACGCCGGCGCGATCTTCGTCGACATGCCCAGCGACCGCCCACGCCTGCTCGACTTCCTGAACCGCCACGACGAGCGGTTCCTCACGCTGCACGGCACGGAGCGCCGGTTCCTGATCAACCGTCAGGCAATCGAGCACGTCCGGCCGCTCGACTAACTCATGGCACAACTCGATCGACTGCTGTCCGTCATGGTGAGCAACCGCGCGAACGGCCTTCTCCTCAACGAGGGCGAGGTCGCGCAGCTCGACGTACCCGGCGGCAACCGACCGGTGACCAAGCAGCCCCTCACCGCGCAGCAGGTGGTGATGCTGCTCCGCGAGATCGCTCCGGCCGACGCCGGCGCCAAGCTCGACGCGGGCCAGCCCGCGGTCTTCCAGTACAGCTCCGACGACGGGGTCTTCGTCGCGCGGGCGATGCAGTCGGGCGGCAAGTGGGAGGCATCGGTCCGCCTCGATGACGACGTCGCCTTCGCGCAGCAGGCGGGCGCGGCGCCGAACGTCGCCGAGCGCCCGGCGGCGCGCCCGACACCGATGTCGCAGACGCCGGTGAACGGCAACGGCCACCGCCCCACGCCGGCGATGGGCGCCACGAACGGCGCGGCGAAGCCGGTGCCTAACGCCATCGTCGCCGATCCGCGCGCGAAGCAGGAGATCGACTCGCTGCTCACGCTCATGGTGCAGAAGGGTGGCTCCGACCTTCACCTCCGCGTCGGCGAGCCGCCGGTGCTTCGCCTGCATGGCGAGATGGTCCGCATCGAGGGGAAGGTCCCGCTCACCAACGATGCGCTCGAGGCGATGCTGCACTCGATCATGCCGGACCGCAATCGCGGCGAGTACGGCGACCTGTGGGACACCGACTACGCGTACGAGATCGAGGGCGTCGCCCGCTTCCGCGCCAACGCGGCGCGCGAGCGGAAGGGCGCGGCCGCGGTCTTCCGGACGATTCCCGCGCAGGTGGTGACCGTCGAGCAGATGGGTGTCACCCCCGAGGTGCAGCAGCTCTGCTACCTCACCAAGGGGCTGGTGCTCGTCACCGGGCCGACCGGCTCGGGGAAGTCGACGACCCTCTGCTCGCTGATCGATCTGGTCAACCGCTCGCGCAACGACCACGTCATCACGATCGAGGATCCGATCGAGTTCGTGCACCCGAACAAGAACTGCATCATCACGCAGCGTCAGGTCGGCGTGCACACGAAGAGCTTCAAGAGCGCGCTGCGCGCGGCGCTGCGCGAGGATCCGGACATCATCCTCGTCGGCGAGCTGCGCGACCTCGAGACGGTGGCGATCGCGATCGAGACGGCGGAGACGGGTCACCTCGTCTTCGGCACGCTGCACACGACGACGGCGGCGGGCACGGTGGACCGCATCATCGACCAGTTCCCGGCCGACCGCCAGGAGCAGATCCGCGTCATGCTCGCCGACTCGCTCAAGGGCGTCATCTCGCAGACCCTCTGCAAGAAGATCGGCGGTGGCCGTGTCGCGGCGCGCGAGATCCTGCTCACCATCCCCGCGATCTCGAACCTGATTCGCGAGTCGAAGGTCTTCCAGATCAACTCCGTGCTGCAGACCTCGCGCAAGCTCGGGATGATCACGCTGAACGACGCGCTGATCGATCTCGTCGACGGAAAGCTCGTCGAGCCGAAGGAAGCGTACATGAAGGCGATCGACAAGCCGAACTTCGCCAACATGCTGCGCCAGCGGAATCACGACGTGTCCTTCCTCGACATCGGCCAGGAGGACGCGGGGGCGAAGGCAGCTCCGAAGCCCGCGGCGGCCGCAGGGCGCCCGGTCGCGGCGGCGGGGGGAAAGCGGTAGACGCGCGAGGGGCCAGGTCGTCCGCTCGAGGCTGGAGGCAGAGGGCAGGAAGCGACGGCGGCTCGGGGGTGTCATCCCTCGAGCCGCCGTCGCTTCCTGCCTGACGCCTACCGCCTCCAGCTAGTCCGTCTCCGGTCTATCCCCGTCGTCTTCCGGAAGCTCGCTTCGTCGCTCCTGCAATTCCCCTCGCGGGCGGGCGTATTCCTCACGCTCGCTGTAGCCGTAGCCACCAAGCACTTCGCCGCCACGCATGTAATCGTGGCCGTAGCCGCGGCCGAGGGGATAGTGATTGCGAGATGCTTCGTCGCGCTCCTCCATGACACACCTCCGGCGTTTGACGGGGTTCCAGCTGGTGACGGCACGATGCAACGAAGGGCGGCCACAGGCAAGGTGAACTATTCCCACATGCCTTTCGGGCCGGATTCGGCTATACTTAAAGGCTATGCAGATTCGCAATATCGCCATCATCGCCCACGTCGATCACGGGAAGACGACCCTCGTCGACAAGATGCTCCGCCAGGCTGGAGCGTTCCGCGAGAATCAGGTCGTCGACGAGCGCGTGATGGACTCCAACCCGCTGGAGCGGGAGCGGGGCATCACCATCCTCGCCAAGAACACCTCGATCCGCTGGAAGGGGACGAAGATCAACATCGTCGACACCCCGGGCCACGCCGACTTCGGCGGAGAGGTCGAGCGGGTGATGAACATGGTGGACGGGGTACTCCTGCTGGTCGACGCCGTGGACGGGCCGATGCCGCAAACGAAGT
>DATAIN010000780.1:0-2210 GCA_036262635.1 Gemmatimonadaceae bacterium
ACTCGTACGCGACGGAGCTCCCGTCGGCGTTCGTCGAGGCGCGCTTCCAGTTCCGCGGCAAGACCCTGCTCGGCCAGCAGCAGATGGCGGCGCGCTGGAAGCGCGGCGTGGACGAGACGGCGGGCGCGCTCGGCGAGGCGCTGGGCAAGCTGTACGTCGCGAAGAACTTCAAGCCCGAGGCGAAGGCGCGCATGGACGAGATGGTGCGCAACCTCCGCAAGGCGTACGAGATCGGGATCGACAGCCTCGAGTGGATGAGCCCCGAGACGAAGGCGCAGGCGAAGGACAAGCTCGCGCACTTCACGGTGAAGATCGCCTATCCCGACAAGTGGCGTGACTACTCGACGCTCCGCATCAAGCGCGACGACCTGTTCGGCAACGCGGTGCGGGCCAATGAGTGGGCGTACGCCGACATGGTGGACCGCCTCGGCAAGCCGGTGGATCGCAGCCGGTGGGGGATGACGCCGCAGACGGTGAACGCGTACTACAACGCGACGAACAACGAGATCGTCTTCCCCGCGGCGATCCTGCAGCCGCCCTTCTTCGACCCGAACGCGGACGACGCGACGAACTACGGCGCGATCGGCGCGGTGATCGGTCACGAGATCGGGCACGGCTTCGACGACCAGGGCCGGAAGTCGGACGGCTCGGGGAACCTCCGTGACTGGTGGACGGCCGCCGACGCGCAGGCGTTCGAGGCGCGGACGACGAAGCTCGGCGCGCAGTACGAGGCGATCAGCCCCGTCGAGGGAACGCACATCAACGGCAAGCTGACGATGGGCGAGAACATCGGCGATCTGAGCGGCCTCGCGCAGGCGTACCGCGCGTACAAGATCTCGCTCAACGGCAAGGAGCCGCCGGTGATCGGCGGCTTCACCGGGGACCAGCGCTTCTTCCTCGGCTTCGCGCAGATCTGGCGCACCCGGTACCGCGACGAGGCGCTGCGCCAGCAGCTCCTCTCCGATCCGCACTCGCCGGGGATGGCGCGGGCCTACGTGCCACTCATCAACAACGACGCCTTCCAGAAGGCGTGGAACATCCAGCCGGGCGACAAGATGTATCTCCCGCCCGAGCAGCGCGTGAAGATCTGGTAAGCCGCATCGGTCCGATGCGGGCGCAGTGAAACAGCGGGGCGTGGAGATGCGTGACGAGTCACGCGCTTCACGCCCCGCTGAGTATCCGATCTCTCACCGCGCGTCAGGCAGGTCCCGGCCGCGTCGACTCGTACGCGGCGAGGCAGGCCGCGGCCAGCGTCGCCGCGCCGAGGTAGCCGCCGGCGACGTCGCTCACCCAGTGCTTCTCCTCGACGAGCCGCGCGCCCGCGGTGATCGCCGGGATCGTGAGCGCGAAGGGATAGGCGATCCCCGGCCTCAGGACGCCCTCGCGCGAGAGCACGTACGCCGCGGTCAACGCGATCGCGCCGGGCCCGAAGGCGTGGCCGCTCGGGAACACCGACTTCCGCTTCGTGCGCCGTCCCGGGGGCGGCGGCGGCTGCGGGAGCCAGCGGTCCAGGAGCGGGTTGAGCCCCGTGGCGAGCAGGCCCGCGACGAGGATCGCCGCCGCGCCCGTGAGCCGGCGCGGGCGCAGTCGCGGGCCGCGGCCACGGACGCGACGCGTGGTCGACCCGTCCGTCGCCGCGAGCAGGTAGAGCGAGAGCGCGGCGGCGAACGGCATGTAGGTGTACCACTTGCCGATCGGCGCGAGCGCTTTCGCCGCGCGACGTGCCGGGTGGCCACGCCGCGCCTTCGCGCCCTTGCCGAGCGTCCGGTCGGCGTGCGCGGTGCGGCGGTGAACGATGGCGGCGTTCAGCGCGCCGAATCCGGTCGCCGCGGTAGCAGCGGTGATCGCGAGGGCGAGCGGCCGCCGCGCGGCCAGCGGCCGTTTGATCTCGTCGAAGCTGTCGCGCATTCTCATGCTCGCAAGGAAAGCACGATCCGTGCGCGCATCCCCACCTCCGCCGACTCATCATGCCTCACCGCGCCGCCCTCTTCTCGATCGCCCTCGCACTCGTCGCCGCGGCGTGCGGGAGCCGACCGACCGTTCTCCCGCGGCCGGAAGCGCGGCACGCCGCCGACAGCGCGCCGCCACCCCCGCCGGCGCGCTGGCTGCCGCTCATCGGCGAGTACGGGGGAGACTCGAGCGTTCACATCCTCCTCGAGAACAGCGGCGGGTTGTATCTCCACACGACCGCTGGTGAGTGGCCCCTCCTC
>DATAIN010000781.1:0-2838 GCA_036262635.1 Gemmatimonadaceae bacterium
GGGTGCCGGAGAATTCCGCCATCAGGTCAGGTGCAGGTGGCCGAGCTTCAACCGCTTCGCCGCCATGTACTCGGCGTTGTCCGCGGTGGTGGGTTGCACGAGCGGAACCGGCTGCTCGACGCGCATGCCGTAGCCCTCGAGGCCGACGAGCTTGCGCGGATTGTTCGTCATCGGGCGAATGGACTTGAGCCCGAGATCGAGCAGGATCTGCGCGCCGATGCCGTAGTTGCGGAGGTCCGGCTTGAAACCGAGCTGCTCGTTCGCCTCCACGGTGTCGGCGCCCTTGTCCTGGAGCTCGTACGCCTTGAGCTTGTTCAGCAGCCCGATCCCTCGGCCCTCCTGGTCGAGGTAGACGATGATCCCCTGCCCCTCGCGCTCGATCATCGCCATCGCGGTGTCGAGCTGCCAGCCGCAGTCGCAGCGCTGCGAGTGGAAGACGTCCCCCGTGAGGCACTTCGAGTGGACGCGCACGAGGACGTCCTCCTTCCCCGCGACCTCGCCCTTCACCAGCGCGACGTGCTCGTGCGAGTCCACGTCGTTCCGGTAGCCGACGATCCGCCACTCACCGTGCTTCGTCGGCAGCCGCGCCTCGGCCACCCGGTGGACGAGGCGCTCGTTCCTCAGGCGGTAGGCGACGAGCTGCGCGACGGTGATGAAGGTGAGGCCGTATTCCTCGGCGAACTTCTCGAGCTGCGGACGCTTCGCGGTGGTCCCGTCCTCGTTGAGGATCTCGCAGATGACCCCCGCCGGATACAGCCCGGCGAGCCGCGCCAGATCGACCGCCGTCTCCGTGTGTCCGACACGCTGCAGCACTCCCCCCTCACGGGCGCGCAGCGGGTGCACGTGCCCCGGGCGGCGCAGGTCGCCGCGGGTCGCGTGCGGATCGACCGCGACCTGGATCGTCTTCGCGCGGTCGTGAGCGCTGATTCCCGTCGTCACCCCGTACTTCGGCGCGGCGTCGATGCTCACGGTGAACGCGGTGCGCATGGCCTCGGTGTTCTCGTCTCCCTGCGGCGCGAGTCCGAGCTGGTCGACGCGCTCGCCGGGAAGCGCGAGGCAGATCATCCCGCCGGCGCGGCGGATCATGAAGTTCACGAGCTCCGGGGTCACCTTCGACGCCGCGCAGATGAGGTCTCCCTCGTTCTCGCGGTCCTCGTCGTCGGCGACGATGATCATCTTCCCGGCGGCGATGTCCGCGATGGCCTGCTCCACGGTTCCGAATTCCATGTGTCCCGCCCTCTATGTGAGCGCCGCGCGCTGCGCGGCGAAGAGTCGCTGCACGTGCTTGGCGATCATGTCCGCCTCGACGTGAACGCGGCTGCCGACGCCGAGGGTCCCGAGCGTCGTGTGTCGCTCGGTGTACTCGATGATCGACAGCTCGAAGCCGTCGTCGCCGAGCAGCCGGTTCACCGTGAGGCTCACCCCGTCCACCGTCACCGATCCGTGAGGCACCATCAGCAGCGCGATCTCCTCCGGCACGCTCACCGTGACGAGCAGCGCATCGCGCTCCCGCCGCACCGAAGTCACGGTGCCGACGCAGTCGACGTGGCCCTGTACGATATGGCCGCCGAACCGGTCGCCGAGGCTCATCGCGCGCTCGAGGTTGACGCGATCCCCCGCGCGCCACGATTCCACCGTGGTCCGCCCGAGCGTCGTCACCACCGCGGCGACGGTGAACCACCCCTCGCCATGCTCGCGCACCGTGAGGCAGGCGCCATTGCAGGCGATGCTCTCACCGTCGGCGAGGTCGGTGTACCGCGTGCGAATGCGGAGCTCACGCCCCGCCTCGGTGACGGTCGCCCGCTCGATGGTGCCGACGTCGTCCACGATTCCGGTGAACACGGCTAGCGCAACGCGTAGATGGTCATCTCGTCCTCGCCGAGCCGCCGCTGGCTCACGACGCGCAGCCGCGCGGCCTGCTCGAGTGGGTTCGACGGCGCCCGCGAAAAAGCCGGGAGCGCGCCTCCACCCAGAAGGATCGGTGCCCTGAAGATAATCAATCGGTCCACCGCCCCGCTCTCGAGCAGCGTCCCGACGAGCCCCGCGCCTCCCTCCGCGAGCAGCGAATGGATCCCGGCATCGCGCAGCGCGACGAGCGCGGAATGCGTGCTCGTGGCGACGATGACGCGTGCACCCGCTTCGCGCAGCGCGCGCTCGCGCTCCGGCGCCGATCCGTCGGTGACGACGACGAGCGGCACGCCGCCGGCGGTCCGAACGAGCCTCGAGCCGAGCGGCAGCCTCGCCTCACGGTCGAAGACGACGCGCGCCGGGGCGACGCGCGGCTGCTTCACCCCGCGCACGGTGAGCAGGGGATCGTCGGCGAGCGCGGTACCCAGCCCGATGGCGATCGCGTCGCTCGCCGCGCGCAGGCGATGCACCTCGCGCCGCGACTCGGCCCCGGTGAGCCACCCCGCCGAGCGCGTCGCGTCGGTGATCGCGCCGTCCACCGAGAGCGCGAGCTTGAGCGTCACCCACGGCCGGTCGGACGCGAAGCGATGCAGGAAGGGCGCGTTGAGCTCGCGCGCGGCCGCTTCCTCGATCCCGACGTGCACCTCGATCCCCGCCGCGCGGAGCGCGTCGATCCCGCCCGCCGCCTGCGGGTTCGGGTCGCGCGTCGCGACGACCACCCGGCCGACCCCCGCCTCGATGATCGCCGGCGTGCACGGCGGCCGCTTGCCGGCGTGGGTGCAGGGCTCCAGGGTGACGTAGAGCGTCGCGCCGCGCGTCGCATCCCCGGCCGCGGCGAGCGCGATCGGCTCGGCGTGCGGCTCGCCCCAGCGCGGATGGAATCCCTCGCCGACGAGCGCACCGTCCTTCACGACGACGGCGCCGACCATC
>DATAIN010000782.1:0-3894 GCA_036262635.1 Gemmatimonadaceae bacterium
GATAGAGCGCACGGATCTCGTCCTGCGGCATCGCGGCCAGCTCGCCCGCGGCGGCGGTGATGGCACGCAACGTCGTGGATGTCGCGCGGGTGTCTGCCGACATCACGAAGGACGACATGATTCGCTTGCCTGGCGGAAGCCTTCACCAGTGCGTCAGAACACGGGCGCGTCCATGTCGTCCCGATGGATGCGATGCTTCTCCATCAGGCGATACAGCGTCGTCCGATCCATGCTCGCGAGCCGTGCCGCCTTCGACATGTTGCCGCCGGCGCGCAGCACCAGCCGCGTGAGGTACTCCTTCTCGAAGTCGGTGATGAGCCGCTCCTTCGCGGAGTGGTACCCCTCGTTCAGGACGCTCGACGGCAGCCCGCTCTGCGGGAGCGGACGGCCGACTTCGTCGGTCGCGGGAAGATCGTCCGGCTGCAGCGTCTGCCCCGGCTCGGCGAGCACGGCGAGATGCTCGATGACGTTCTGCAGCTCGCGAACGTTCCCGCGCCACGGACGCGACTGCAGGAAGTCGATCGTCTCCGCGGCGAGCTCCGGGCAGCGCGTCCCGCGGCGATGATGGCGATCCCAGAAGTGACGGAGGAAATGCCGCGCGAGGATCGGGATGTCCTCCACCCGCTCGCGCAGGGGCGGCAGATGGATGGGCACCACGCGCAGGCGGTAGTAGAGATCCTCGCGCAGCACGCCCTTGCGCACGCTCTCCTTCGGGTCGGAGTTGGTCGCCGAGATGATGCGCACGTCGACGACCGCATCCTGCTCCTCGCTGCCGAGGCGGCGGACGACGCCGTCCTGGAGGACGCGAAGCAGCTTGGCCTGGATCGACTGCGACATCTCGGTGAGCTCGTCGAGGAAGAGCGTCCCGCCGTTCGCCGTCTCGAGCAGGCCGGGCTTGTCGCGATCGGCGCCCGTGAACGCGCCGCGGCGGTGCCCGAACATCTCGGACTCGAGCAGCGGCTCGGGGAGCGCGGCGCAGTTCACCGGGACGAGCTTGCGGTTGGCGCGACGTCCATGGCGGTGGATCACCTGCGCGAGCACTTCCTTCCCGGTGCCGCTCTCGCCGGTGATCATCACCGACGCGTCGGTGAGCGCGACCTTGCGCGCCAGCTCCACGGCGTGACGGAAGGCGCGCGAGACGCCGATGCACGTCACCAGCTCGCTGTTGCCGCTCTCTCGCGTTAGGCGCGCCGACGCGCCCTGGATCTCGCGCATCGTGAGGATCGCGTGCGTCGCGCGGCCGAGCAGGACGTCGAGGTGCGTCGGCGTGAAGGGCTTGAGGAGGTAATCCCACGCGCCCAGATGACGCGCCTCGAGGCTCGACTCCACGCTCGGGTTGCCGGTCATCACGACGACGAGCGTGTCGCGATTGGTCTCGAGGGCGGCGCGCAGGATCTCGAGCCCGGAGACCTGCGACATGTACAGGTCGAGGAGGATGAGATCGAAGCGGCGCCGCTTCACGCGCTCGAGCGCTTCGTCGCCGCTCCCGACGAGGCTCGCGTTGTAGCCTTCGGCCTGGAGGAAGCTCGCGCATCCCTCGCGCAGCGCGCGATCGTCGTCGACGACGAGGACGCTGATGGTGGATTTCGCGCCCGAGACGTTGTGCAGCGTGACGTCGGCGAGGCCAGGTGCGCTCAGTCCGTACGACCGGGGGGCATCACTTACGACTGACATTGGGGGGTTTCCTCGGAGCCGATGACGGCGTCGTCATCCATCACACGCGACGCGTAGCAATACCGACCTGTAGCAGACAGCAGTGCTGCTTCGACTGCGACAACAGCTCACGGCATCCACTGGCTGGCCCTGTCACGCCTCTGTGACATGAGTCACCGTTGGATTTCGGCCACACCTATTGTGTGATCCGGCAATCCTGTCAAGAGGGCGCAACACCACACATCCGTGTATAAGTCGCGTATCGCTACTAAACATGTGTCGCGCACCGGGGAACAGACGACTCGCGGGTACGACGGAGCGCTCGACCGCAGTGCGATCTACGTCGCTCGCTCGAAACGACTTACAGGTGCAGGGATGAAGACGCGGATGAGCGCGGCTGCGAGGCGCTGAAACATTCGTTCTATGGAAGCGCGGCGGCGTCGTGAGGGCGGCCAGATCCGCAGCGTTGTTACATCGCGCCGATGCGCGCGAGCGCGCGCGAGGGAAGTCACGGACTCTCGGACTTCAGCCGTGATCGGTGTCCTGTCGAGGCCGGTCGAGGGTACGGCACCGCACTGTCCGAGCGGCTACTCGAGCTCGTCGATCGAGCGTGGCCAGTCCTGCTTCAGCAGCCTCGACAGCGCGCGATCGGCGAGCAAGCGGCCTCCCGTCTGGCAACGCGCGCAGTAGTTCGTTTCGTTCGTCGCGTAGCGGATACGCTGGATCGGTGAGCCGCACACGGGACATGGCAACCCATGTCGTCCGTGCACCGCCATCTCCTCGCGGAACGCGGTCACACCCTCGGGGAAACCGTCTCCAACCTCGGCGCGAAGCCGCTCCGTCCACTCGATGAGTGTGCCGCGCGTCGCGTCGTACAGCCGGCGGATCTCGTCGTCGTGCAGCTTCGCGGTCAGCATGAGCGGAGAGAGTCGCGCCCGATGGAGAATCTCGTCCGAGTACGCGTTGCCGATCCCGCTGAAGAGCCGCGGGTCGGTGAGCGCGCGCTTCAGCGTGTGATTCTCCGATCGCAGACGCGCGGCGAAGGCGTCGAGTGGCGCATCGAGCGGCTCGAGCCCCCCGCGCTCGAAGGGCGCGAGGGCGGCGCGGCCGGCGACGAGGTGGAGCGAGGCGCGACGCGACGATCCGGCCTCCGTCAGATACAACGTGCCGCGAGGAAAGACGAACGCGGCGAGCCAGATCTTTCCCGGTGATTTCTCCCGGGTCGCGCGCCAGCGCAGTCGCCCGGCGATCATGAGGTGCACGACCGCGTAGAGCTCGCCCTCGAAGCCGATGACGACGCGCTTCCCGCTCCGTTCGATCGAGGCGACACGCCGGCCGGCGAGGTCCGCGGGGGAAGGCGCGACGGAGCGCAGTACGAACGCATTGCGCACCTGCAGCTCCGTCAGCGGCTCGCCGTGAACCAGCGCCTCGAGACGCTCGACGTAGATCGTGATGTCGGGGAGCTCGGGCATGCGCCGAAGATGGCGCGGTCGCCCGGCGCGGGACAGGTCAGCGCGCCGTCAGTCCGCCCGGCGGAGCGTGAGGGTGAAGGTCGATCCGTTGCCCTCCTCGCTCTCGACGGTGAGCGAGCCGCCCATCGCCGCGGCGAGCCCGCGCGAGATCGACAGCCCGAGCCCGGCCCCGCCGCGCGGGTTGCTCAGCGAGCGGCCGAGCTGCGTGAACGGGCTGAAGATCGCCTCGCGCTTGTCGGCGGGGATGCCGGGACCGGTGTCGCTGACGCGCAGGCGTATCTCCTTTCCATCCGCCTCGCAGACGATGCCGATCCGCCCGCCGTTAGGCGTGGCCTTGATCGCGTTGGTGAGCAGGTTCACGCAGACCTGCACGATGCGGTCGCGGTCGCCGATCGCGGCGAGCGACTCGTCGCCGCCGTCCCAGGCGAAGCGGATCTGCTTCGCGGCCAGCTGGGGGAGGATCATCGGCTCGAGCGACCGCAGGACCTCGCCGAGGGCGACGCGCGCCTCCTCGACCTGGAGACGTCCCGCCTCGACGCGCGCGAAGGAAAGCACGTCCTCGATGAGGGTGAGCAGGTGGTGCTGATTGCGGCGGATCCGCTCGAGATCCTCCCGTTGCGCGGGTGTCACCGGACCGCGGAGCCCCATCTCGATCAGCTCGACGTAGCCGCCGATGCCATTGAGCGGGGTGCGCAGCTCGTGGCTCATCGCGGCGAGGAAGTCGCCCTTCGCGCGGTTCGCCTCCTCGGCCTCGTGCCGCGCGCGGCGC
>DATAIN010000783.1:0-6331 GCA_036262635.1 Gemmatimonadaceae bacterium
GCTGCGCGCCCAGCTTCGCGAACACGTCGTGCGCGCGGCGCAGCTCGCGCGCCGCCTCCTCGCGATCCCCGGTCTGCGCGAGCGCGCGCGCGAGCTGCCTCCGGAGACGCGCCGCGTCCGGGACGAAGGGGATCGCCTCCAGCCGGTCCGTCGCCGCGCGGAGCAATGTCACCGCGCGCTCGGCGTTCCCCGAGAGCAGGTCGACGAGCGCGTCGCACGCGTCCGCCCAGGCGAGACCGAGCTCGTGCCCCACCCGCATCGAGTCCGCGCGGAGCCGCGCGCCCATCGCTCGCGCCCGATCGAGCGCGCTCGCCCAGAGCGCCGCCTCGGCGACCATCGGCAGCAGCCGGTGGATCGACCAGGCCACGTAGCCGCTCCGCTCGACGATGCCTAACGCCTGCTCGCCGATGTGCATCGCGCGCGGGAAGTCCCGCGTCGCCAGCGCGAGCGCGACGCGCCCGACCTTGCCGGGGAGCTGGATCTGCAGGTTCGACGCGGTCTTCGACCCCTTGCCCGCGGCGGCCCCGATCTGCTCCGCCTCCTCGATCATCGCTCGCCCGCGCTCGATGTCTCCGCGGCCCAGGTGCACCAGTGCGCTCCAGACGAGCACTCGCGGCAGCAGCGAGCGCTGCCCCATCGAGCGTGCGAGCGCGATCGTCCGCTCCGCGATCGCGATCGCGCCGTCCCAGTCACCGGTGCCGGAGGCGTACTCGATCTCGATCTCGCCCGCCCACACTCGCAGGATCGGCGAGTTCAGCTCGTCCGCCAGACGGATCGCCTCGGTGAGATGCTCGGCGACGTCGCGCGAGCGACCGGTCAGCCCCCCGAGCATGGCGAGCGCCCAGTGCACTGTCGCCTCGACTACCCGATCCCCCGCGTCGCGTGCGTACCGCGCCGCCTCGGCGCCGTGCGCGCGCGCTTCCTCGGCCGGACCGGTCCAGGCATAGAGGAGCAGCAGCGCGCGATGCACCCGCGCGAGAAGCTGCGGCGACTTCGCCTTCTCCGCGCCCGCGAGCGCGTCGGTGAGCACCGCCTCCGCCTCTACCCGGCGCCCCAGCTCGACGAGACAGACGCCCTTCGCGAGCGAGGCCCGCAGCGCGAGATCGCGGTCCTTCGCGCGGTGCGCCCCGGCGATCGCCGCGTCGAGGTGCGCGACCGCGTCCGCGAAGCGGCCGTTCCAGTACGCGAGCAGCCCGAGCCGGCGCTCGATGAAGGCGACCCGCGCGATGTCATCGGCCTCGCGCGCCCCGTCGCGCAGCTCCATCCAGAGTGCGAGCGCACCCTCGTGCTCTCCGACGCGCTGCCGCGCCCGGGCGAGGCTCTCGGCGAGCTCGCGGCTCTCCGCGTCGTCCTTTCCGCCGGTGCGGCGCGCCAGCTCGAGCGCGGCGGTCAGGTAGTTCACCGCCTCACGGTCCGCGTGCACCGCGAGCGCGTTGCGTCCCGCGATGCCCAGATAGCGCGACGCGCGACGCGCCAGCCCGGGCGACGACGCTCTCGCGAAGTGCACCGCGAGCTCGTCGGCGTGTCGAGCTGCATCCGACCCGTAATGCTTCTCGAGCTTCGTCGCGATCCGCTCGTGGAGGACGCGTGCGCCCGCCGCGCCGAGGCGCTCGAGCAGCGTCTCGCGGAGGAGCGGATGCGAGACGTCGTATCGCACGACGTCGCCGTCGTTTCGCTCCTCGAGCACCCGCTCCGAGCGCAGCTCGGCGAGCGCGGTCGCCAGCTCCTCCGCGCTCGCGCCGGTGATCGCGTCGAGGACCTCGAGCGACGCGCCGGTGCCGAGCACCGCCACCAGCTCCGCCGTCGCGAGCGGGGGCGGCGACAGCCGACGGAGTCGCGCGTCGAGCGCATCGCTGATCGACGCGGGAAGCGTGAACGATTCGCGATCCCACCCCGTCCATCGGCCGCGCTCCTCCCGGAGCGCACCCTCCGCGACGAGCGCCTTCAGCGTCTCCTCGATGAAGAACGGGTTGCCGCGCGTCCAGGCATGGAGTCGCCGCGCGAAATCGCGCGTCGCGGCGGCCGGGGCGTCGAAGGTCCGCTGGAGCAGCTCGTCGGTCTCGCGCTCCTCGAGGGGCTCGATGACCACGACCTCCGCCGCGCCTAACGCGACGAGCGACCGCTCCGTGTTGCCGAGCGTGGGATGCGCGTCGCGCTGGGTCGCGTTGTAGCTGCCGATGATCAGGATGTGCTGCCGCTCGATCTGTCGCGCGACGAAATGCAGCAGCTCGAGCGAAGCCTCGTCGGCCCACTGCAGGTTGTCGAGGATGAGGAGCAGCGGGGCGCGCGTCGCCATCCGGCCGAGCACCTGCGTCAGGCTCCAGAAGAGGCGGGCCTTGGCGTCGGCCGGGTTTCCGCGCACGGGATCGGCCGCTGCCCGCCCGTCGGGTGCGAGCCCGGGGAAGAGGCGTGCGAGCTCCGCGCTCGCGCCGCGCGCCAGCATCGAGAGCTGCGCGGGCTCCATCCGCTGGAAGATCGGCACCAGCGCATCGGCGAACAGCGCGTAGGGTACGCCCGTCTCCACCGGATAACCACGGCCCGTCGCGACGGTGAAGCCCAGCCCTCCGGCATGCTCCGCCGCGAGCGTCGCGAGGCGCGTCTTCCCGACCCCACCCTCGCCGGAGAGCAGCACCATGTGCCCGCGACCCGCCTTTGCGCGGTCGAGCGCCGCGGCGAGCAGGGAAAGCTCGTCGCGCCTGCCGACCAGCGGCGGTGCGGGAAGTCGAGGAGCGGAATGCATGAGACGGGCGGTGGCGTCAAAATGCGTCCCGCCCGTCCTCAAGCGCAACCAGCCGTTCCCCTATGGCGTCGGCGTCACCGCCGGGCAGGCACTCAGCGCGCCGTTGGCCGTCGCGGATCGCGCGATGCGATAGGCCCGCGACCGCGAGGCATTCCACCACCGCCAGTCTTCGGGAAGCCCGCGGCCGCGATCCTTCGCCGTGCGCTCCATCCCGCGGAGGATCGTGCAGCGCGCGCCGTCGCCCAGGCGCGGGATGGCGGCGGCCAGCTCCGGAGCCGCGTCCGCCCCGAGCGACGCGACGTAGCGGTCGTCGAAAGTCGCGCCGTTCGCCGCGCGCTCGACGTTCGTGCGGACGACGATCGCCTGCGGGTTGACGATGTCCAGCACCGCGACGGTGAGCCAGCCGCAGACGATCGCGCCGAAGACGAATCCCGCGCTTCGCCCGCGCAGCACCGTCGCGGCGAAGAGCACGAAGACGAGGGCGAGCCAGCCCATGATCGCGGTCGCGTAGATGCGATCCTCGGTCAGGCCGAATGCGGCCGCGTAGAGCCGCATCCGCTGCAGCGCGGAGAGCATCATCACCGCGACCAGCGCGAGCATCGCCCCGCCCAGCCAGCGGAAGGTTCGCGCGTCGCGCGGGCGCTCCTCCCGCACTACCGCCGCTGCGCCGATGAGCAGCGGCAGCACGAGCACCGCGACCGCGAGCAGTTCGAAGAATCCCCGGCGCGCGTACTCGGCCACGGTCAGACCCGGCGCGGTCTGCACATGCGCCGCGCCGCCGAAGAGGTACGGCAGCTGGAGCACGACGAAGGTGAGGAAGAGCAGATCGACGAGTGCGAGCGGCACCGCGATCTCGACGATGCCGAGTTTGAGACGGGGCAGCGCACGCACCGGCCCCTCGACGCCTAACGGCGCCTCTGCGACCACACCGGCCCGCAGGTATCCCGCCGCGACCCAGGCGACGAACGCGGCGAAGACCACGTGCTGCATCGCCTGCACGACGTCGATCGCGATCAGGGAGTTCACCAGCTGCTCGAAGCGTGCGTCGGCGGCCGAGAGCAGCGCCCCGAACACCACGACGAGCGGCAGCGCGATCAGCAGCCCGCGCCCCACGGCCAGCATCACGCCGCGCCGCGGCCGCTCGCGCTGCTCCGCCAGCGCACCGTCGCTCAGCGCGAGGAGCGGCGCGCCGATCGCCGCGGAGATCCCGAGGCTTGCCGCGCCCAGAAAATACTCGGCCAGCTTCCCCTCGCGAAGCGACACCGGCCACCCCGACAACTGGAACGCGATGACGCCGAAGGCGACCAGCATCGCCGCCATGTTCAGGAGGAGAACCCCTTCCGCGTCGCGCCAGGCGAACGCGGACGCGAAGAAGAGGAGCGGCACGATCAGGAACGGAAGCGCGCGCCGCCTTCCCTCGGGGCGGGCCGGCGACAGCCATACGACCACGATCGCGGCGGCCAGCACCCATAGTGGAAAGTTGATGCCCAGCTCCTTCGTTCGAAGCAGCGCGTCGCCGAGGATGCCGAGGATCAGCGCGCCGACGAGCGCGCGGCTCGCGATGCGACGACGGGGATGCGCCGGCTCGGCGGCCGGCGCCGCGAGGATGCCTTCGTCTGCGGTCACGATGATCGGGACGGTGTCGTTCATCAGATGCTCGGGTGATCGTGGAGTCGGTGTCGAGGACTGCTCAACCGGCGGCAACGGTCGGCAACGCGCCGAAGCGCCGCTCGCGCGTCGCGAACTCGGCGACGGCCGCGCGAAGCAGGTCGGCGGTGAAGTCGGGCCATGCGCGCGGCGTGAACCAGAGCTCGGCGTAGGCGCATTCCCAGAGCAGGAAGTCGCTCAGCCGGCGCTCCCCTCCGGTGCGGATCAACAGATCGACGTCGCGCGCCACTCCACCGTGCTGCGCCTCGCCGAGCAGCTCGGCGAACCGCTCGCGCGAGAGCACCGATCCCCCGGCGAGCCGTGCCGCTTCGATGATCGAGTCGCGCCCGGAGTAGTCGATGGCGATGCGCAGGTGCAGCGCGCGCCCGGCGAACGTCTCCCGCTCCGCCCGTTCGATCGCGGCGACGAGTGAGCCGGGCAACCGATCGCGACGGCCGATGATCGACAGCCGGATTCCCTGTTCGACGAGCCGCGGGCGCTCGCCATCGAGGTACCGCCGGAAGAGCGCGAGCAGGCCGCCGACCTCGCGCGGCGGGCGTCGCCAGTTGTCGGAGGAGAATGCGTACATGGTCAGCGTGGCGATCCCGAGCTCCGCCGCCGCCTCGACGACGGTGCGGACCGTCCGCGCCCCGGCCTCGTGGCCGCGGCGCCTCGGCAGACCGCGCGCGGTCGCCCAGCGACCATTCCCATCCATCACGATGCCGACGTGCATGTCATCAAGACTCCGCTGAGTACTTTGCGTCACAAAGTTTCCTCGCAAAAAAAATCAGTGCTCGCGCACGGCGCGGATGAGCGCTTCCATGTGGTCCACGTACCGCTCCAGCGCGCGACGGCCCGACGCGGTCAGCTTGAACTCCGTCTTCGGAACGCGGCCTTCGAATCGCTTTGTCGTCACCACGTAGCCCGCGTCCTCGAGCTTGCGCGCGTGCACGCTCAGGTTGCCGTCGGTCGCGCCGATCAGCGACTTGAGCTCGTTGAAGCCGAGCGTGTCGGTCGCGGCGAGCGCGCTGACGATCGCCAGCCGCATGCGCTCGTGGATGACCTTGTCGAGATCGGGCACCTGCCCCGCCTCCGACTTCCCCTTCAGCTCTCGAAGCGGCTCGCGCTCTCCGCGCGAGCGGCGGCCGCCGGCCGCGGATGGCTTACCCACCGTGCCTCCTCGCGATCGCCGCGCCGAAGGCGAGGTGCACGCCTCCGAAGCTGACCGCCATCATCAGGTCGCGATACTGCGGAAGGACCGCCACCAGGGCGCCGCAGAGCATGAAGCAGGCACCCATCACGGGCACGATGCGCACCGAGAAGGTTCCCGCGCTCACCACCGCCGCGCCGTAGAGCAGCATCCACACGGCCGGCAGGAGCGCATGCTCACCGCGCGCGACCAGCACGACGGTGAGCAGCGCGCCGGCGACCATCGGCGGAACGAAGCTCAGGGCGAACTTCCGCGCCGGCCCCGATACGAGGGGGACCCGATGGTCGCGCACCTTCCACGTCGTCGTCGCCATCGCGATCGCCACCGCGACGGCCGCCTCACCGAGCCAGAGCGCGAGCCAGCGATCGGCGGTCGCCGCGATCCCGGCGAGCCAGGCGGCGAGCAGCGCCGTCGCGCCGATCCCCATCGTCCCCCACCCCGACACCGCCGTGAACGACCCGGCCCGCTCCATCGTCTCGCGGATGAAGCGGAGATTGTCCTCGGCTTTGACGTGCAGGGATTGGGGCATGGTGCGCCGGCAGGCTTCGGTGGTGAGCGACTCTGGCCACAAGCTAGAGCCCGTGGCCAGAGTCGTCAAGTGCTTTGCGACACAAACCTCGTGTCAGGCGCCGGCCGCGATCGGGCCCGGAGGCGGATCGCTCGCCGGAAAGCTCTGCTCCACCGTCGCGTCCACCTCCCGCTCGCTGATCCCGGCGCTGAACGCCTGCACCATC
>DATAIN010000784.1:0-6952 GCA_036262635.1 Gemmatimonadaceae bacterium
ATGGGCGCATCGGGAAGCTCGACGAACAGCTTCGTCAGCACGCGCTGCACTTTCACGCTCGGCGCGGAACGAATGCAGACGAGCGCCGCGCCGGAGCGCGCATGGCCGAACGGCTGGGCGACGAGCGCGCGGATCTCGCTCTTCAGCAGATCGGCGGCGGGGGAGCGGTCGAGGGCGGAGAGCAGCGGCATGTGGGAACAAATGTAACGAGGGGTGCGCGGACACCGATGCGCTCGCTTCGCGCTTTTCAGCCACGCGATCGTTGACGACACGACTGGAGCCGCCGCAACCCGTCCTCGATATCGCAGCCAGACTCGAGCGTGCCGGGTACGAGACGTGGTGCGTCGGAGGGGCGGTGCGCGACGCGCTGCTCGGGCATCCCCATCTCGACTGGGACCTCGCCACCGCGGCGCGGCCGGAGCAGGTGCAGAAGATCTTCCGGCGGACCGTCCCGGTGGGCGTGGAGTTCGGCACGGTGGGTGTGCTCGACCACGCGGGCACGATGCACGAGGTGACGACCTTCCGCCGCGACGTGCAGACGGACGGCCGGCACGCGGTCGTGGAGTTCGGGGCGTCGCTCGACGACGACCTCGCGCGACGGGACTTCACCGTCAACGCGATCGCCTGGTCGCCGAAGCGGCGCGAGCTTCGCGATCCCTTCGACGGTCAGGGCGATCTGCGGCGCCGCGTCATCCGCGCGGTCGGGGAGCCGGGCGAGCGGATGAAGGAGGACCGACTGCGCGCGCTTCGCGCGATCCGCTTCGCCGCGCGCTTCGAGTTCGAGATCGAGCCGCGCACCTGGGCGGCGATCGTCGAGAGCGCCCCGCACCTGGGCCGACTGTCGGCGGAGCGGGTGAAGCAGGAGCTCGAGAAGACGATGGAGCAGGTGGCGCATCCTGCCGCGGCGTTCGCGCTCTGGCGCGAGGCGGGCGCGTTCGGCGCGCTGATCCCGGCGTTGCGCGGTGTGTCCGACGCGGAGCTGGCCTCGCTGGATTGCACTCCTCGTCCCGGGGATGGCCCGCGGGGCGCGGATCGCAAGCTGACGAGGCTCGCGCTGCTCTTCGCCGCGCTCGAGCCGAGCGAGGTCGCGCGGACGCTGGCGGGGCTGCGCTTCTCGAAGCACGACGCCGCGTGGATCACCGCGCTCGTGGACCGCTGGCGCGGCGCCCGCGAGGAGATGGGCGCTGCGCTGCGCGCCGGATCTCCCGACGACGCGACGATCCGGCGCTGGGTCGCGCGCTTCGGCCGCACCCGCGCGCGCGGTGTGCTCCGCCTCGCCGGGGCGACGTGGGCCGCCGAGCGGGCGCACGGTTCCCGGGCGCCGGCGGCGGAGGCGGTTCACGCGCTCGCGAAGCGCGCGATCACCATCGCCTTCCGCGACCCCGTGGAGGTGACCGACCTGGCCGTCGACGGGGACGATCTCCGTCGCGCGGGCTTCGCGCCGGGGCCGCTATTGGGTAAGATGCTGCACGCGCTCCTCGATTGGGTGATCGAGGATCCGGCGCGCAACGTGCCTGACGTCCTGCTGGACCGTGCACGTTCGCTGCGCGACCACCCGTAGAGCGACCGGGACCCGGGATCATGATATTCTTTCGAGGCAAGCAGCCGGAGGGGTCGGTCTGGAAGCGATTCCGGACGAGTCTCGACGGCTTCACCTTCGTCGAGGAAGACGACTACTACGCGGCGCACGTCGTCGCGAACGCGGAGCGCGTCGTCGACCTGTTCTACACGCTGAGCGAGCAGCTGTCGCCCGCCGTCGATCTCGTGATCGACGACAAGCGCAACGGGAAGGTCTGGAAGGGCGATGCCCTCGCGCTCCCCGACGTGCGCGACGCGATCGCGCGGCTCAAGGTGCTCCTCGCCCAGCACGGCGGAGTGGAGGTCAGCATCTTCACCACCGAGGACCAGCTCACCCTGAATCCGTACCTCGAGCTGTTCATCTACGCGCGCACGGACCGCTGGCTGTACATGCTCGAGGGGAAGGGGCTGCAGGAGCAGCGCGCGGTGCGCACGAAGAGCTGGAAGATCAAGCGCGAGGATTTCCCGCCGGCGCCGGAGCTCGATCGCGGCATCGCCAGCGCGGCGGAGCGGCTCGGGCTCACCGCTACGTGAGACCTGAGTACGTGTACGGCGCGGCCGCGGCGGGGGCGAACATCCTCGGCGCGATCGCGGTGACCTCGCGCCGTGCGCGATGGAGCGTGCGGGGGCTCGACGCGATGACCGCCCTCGCGGCGGGATTCATGATGGCCGTCGCCACCGTCGAGATCCTTCCCGAGGCGATCCTCCAGGGCGGGCGCCAGGCGGCGGTCGTCGCGCTCGTCGGCTACATGCTGGTCCACCTCACGCAGCACGCGCTGACGCGCCACTTCCACTTCGGGGAGGAGACGCATCACGTCACGCCGGCGGTGAGCGTGAGCGCGCTGATCGGCCTGATGCTGCATACGATCGTCGACGGTGTCGCGATCGCGAGCGGGTTCGGTGTGAGCGCGGCGGTTGGGACGCTGGTGTTCGTGGCGGTGCTCCTGCACAAGTTCCCCGAGGGGCTCGCGATCTCCAGCCTCTTCCTCGCCGCGGGCGCGACGCGGTCGCGCGCCCTCCTCGCCGCGGCAGCGTTAGGCGCGGCGACCGTCGTCGGCGTCGCGCTCACCGACACCGTGCCGGGCATCGGCCGCTATGGGCTCGCGCTCTCCGGCGGGGTGACGCTGTACGTCGCCGCGTCGAACCTCGTCCCGGAGTTCCAGGCGAAGAACGACTGGCGGCTCCCGCTCTCGTTCTTCGTCGGCTGCGGGCTGTTCTTCGCGGCGCGCGTGGTGACGGGATGAGTCCCGCCCCGAAGCGGCGTCCGCCGGGGAGCCGCGAGCCGGGACTCTTCTCGGGCGCGGCGGCCGCGCAGCCCCTCGCCGCGCGGATGCGTCCGCGCAGGCTCGACGAGTACGTGGGGCAGGCGCACCTCCTCGCGCCGGGCCGTCCGCTGCGCGAGGAGATCGCGTCGGGCCGCGTCTCGTCGATGGTGCTCTGGGGCCCGCCGGGCACCGGCAAGACCACGCTCGCCCGACTCATCGCGAAGTACACCGACCGTGCCTTCGTGCCGTTCTCCGCGGTCACGGAAGGCGTGCCGCGCGTGCGCGAGATCATCGGCGAGGCGGCTGATCGCCTCGAGGGCGAGGGACGTGGCACCATTCTCTTCGCCGACGAGATCCACCGCCTCAACACCGCGCAGCAGGATGCCTTCCTCCCGCACGTCGAGGCCGGGACCATAACGCTCGTCGGCGCGACGACGGAGAACCCTTCGTTCGAGATCAACGGCGCGCTCCTCTCGCGCGTGCGCGTCTTCGTCCTGCAGCCGCTGACCGCGGCCGATCTCGAGCTGGTGGTCCGCGCCGCCATCGCCGATCGCGAGCGCGGGCTCGGCGCGATGGGACTTCGGGTGGACGACGACGCGATCGCGTTCCTCGCCGAGGAGGCCGACGGCGACGCGCGTCGCGCCCTCACCGTGCTCGACGCGGCGGCGAAGCACGTCGGCGACGGGGGCCACGTCACGCGCGAGGTCGCGCGCGAGGCGCTCCAGCTGCGGGTCGCGCGTTATGACAAGGGGCGCGAGGAGAACTACAACATGCTCTCCGCGTACCACAAGTCGCTGCGCGGGAGCGATCCGCAGGCCGCGCTGTACTGGATGGCGCGCATGCTCGAGGGCGGTGAGGATCCGATGACGCTCTTCCGCCGCGCGATCGCGATGGCGGCGGAGGACGTCGGGCTCGCCGATCCGGAAGCGCTCAAGCTCGCCGTCGCGGCGCGTGATGCCTATCACATGCTCGGCGCGCCCGAGGGATATCTCCCGCTCGCCGAGATGACGGTGTATCTGGCGACGGCGCCGAAGTCGAACAGCGCGAAGGTCGCCCTGCACGCGGCGCTCGATCTCGCGCGCGAGTCGCCGGCGGAACCGGTTCCGCTGCACATCCGGAATGCGCCGACGCAGCTCATGAAGGAACTGGGCTATCACAAGGGGTATCAGTACGCGCACGACGTCGCGGAGGCATACATTCCGCAGGAGTACCTGCCGGAGCGACTTCGCGGACGCGAGCTGTACACCCCGGGGTCGTTCGGCTTCGAGAAGGAGATCGCGAAGCGGCTCGCCTGGTGGGAGGATCTGCGGCGGCGGGCCGAGCGGGAGCAGCAGCGCGGTGACGCGTCGTCGGAATGAGTTCTCAACCCCGTACGTGGAGGAAGTGAGATGCGACGGATGATGATGGTCGCCGCGGTCGCGGCGGTGGCGACCGCGGCGAGCTGCGGCGGCGTCGGCAAGCAGATGTTCGCGCAGCCCGATGTCACGGTGAAGGACGTGAAGGTCACGGGCCTCGGCCTCGCCGGCGGCTCGGTGGACGTCGTGATGAACGTCCACAACCCGAACAACTTTCGCCTCGACGCGACGCGCGTGACGTATAACCTGCTCGTCGACACCGTCTCGTTCGCGACCGGATCGCTCGACTCGCGCACGACGATGGAAGCGGGGAAGGACACCGAGGTGCGCATCCCGGTGAACTTCACCTACGCGGGGATCGGCAGCGCCGGCAAGCAGCTGCTCGCGATGGGTTCCGTGCCCTACCGCGTGACCGGTGACATCGTCGTCGGCACGGTGCTTGGCAACTTCACGGTTCCGTACGACAAGGCCGGCCGCTTCTCGCCGGCCGTCAGGTTCAACCAGTAGCCACGAGTCGAACAATCGCACGCGAGCCGATCTCCCTCCGTCCCCCCGCCGAGCGCGCCCTGCTGGTGGGCGCGCCGCGCAAGCGTACCGGCGCGAAGCATCATCTCGACGAGCATCTGCGCGAGCTCGCCGCGCTCGCCGACACCGCGGGGGCGGAGGTGGTCGGCGAGCTCACGCAGCAGATCGACCGGCCCAACTCGGCGACCTACCTTGGCAAGGGGAAGATCGACGAGCTGCGGCAGCGGGTGAGCGACGCGAACGCGTCGCTCGTGATCTTCGACGACGAGCTCTCACCCTCGCAGGGCAAGAACATCGAGGACATCCTCGCGACACGGGTGGTGGACCGCGCGGAGCTGATCCTCGACATCTTCGCGACGCGCGCGCGGACATCCGAAGCGAAGATGCAGGTGGAGCTCGCGCAGCTCGAGTACACGCTGCCGCGGCTGACGCGGATGTGGACGCACCTCGAGAAGTTCCGCGGCGGCATCGGCGTGCGCGGTCCTGGTGAGACGCAGCTCGAGACCGACCGCCGGCTCATCAACCACCGGATCAAGCTGCTCAAGGAGCGGCTGGCCGACGTCCAGAAGCAGCGCGAGATCCAGCGGCAGTCGCGGCGCAGCGAGTTCCGCGTCTCGCTGGTCGGCTACACGAATGCAGGGAAGTCCTCGATCCTCCGGGCGCTCTCGGGGGCGGACGACGTATTCGTCGAAAACCGCCTCTTCGCGACGCTCGATCCGCTCACGCGCGAGGCCGATCTCGGCGAGCACGGGAAGGCCCTCGTCACCGACACCGTCGGCTTCATCCGCAAGCTGCCGCACCATCTCATCGCGTCGTTCCGCGCGACGCTGGAGGAGGCGCGCGACGCGGACCTGCTGCTCCACGTCATCGACGCGAGCCATCCGACGTGGGAGGAGCAGCGCGTCGTCGTCGATCAGGTGCTGGCGGAGCTCGGGCTGCAGGAGAAGCCGGTGCTCCACGTCTTCAACAAGATCGACCAGCTCGACGACGCGACGCTGGCCGCGATGCGGGAGCGGATCCGCAATCTCCTTCCGAACTCCGTCTTCGTCTCGACGCTGGTGGACGGAGAGCTCGAGCCGCTGAAGCGCGCGCTGGTCACGGCGCTCCGGGCGCGGAGCAGCGTGGCGGAGGTGCGGATGGGCGCGGGGGAGGGGAAGCTGCTGGCCGAGCTCCATCGCGGGGCCGAGGTCCTGGACCAGCGGATGGACGGCGACGAGATCGTGATCCGGGCGCGGGTGGACGAGGCGCTGGCGGGGCGGCTGCGGCGGGGTGGGGCGCGGGTTACCGCGCAGTAACGTACAGACGCCGGCTCGTCGGGGGCGGAGAGTGGAGCGGGACGCCCTGTTCGATTAGCTTGTGTGCGCCGGGCTAAATGCTTCGCGAGCTTGCGCTTGCGCCGCTCCGACGGAGGCAGCTCGGCTCCTCCATCGTCGAGTGCGCGACAGCCCTGCCCGGCATTGAACTTGCCTGTCTGCCGCACGTATCGGCGCCGCGAAGCAAGGCTCTTTCCCCTCGATCGTGCTGCACGGACCAATCAAGCTTTCGATCCTCGCGTTCTCCAGCGCGCTCGTCGCGTCGCTGCTGCTGACGTATTTCGTCCGCGAGCGCGCGATGCGCCTGCGCCTCTTCGATCCGACGGACGAGCGCAAGCTGCACACGCGCCCGATCCCGCGCGTCGGTGGCGTCGCGATCTTTCTCTCGGTCTCCATCGCGATCGTGCTCGTCGCGAGCCTCGCCGGCTTCGAGGGCGCGGGCTTCGCGCGCTCGAAGCTGGCCGTGGTGCTGGTCGGCGGCGCGATGACGCACGTGCTCGGCCTGTACGACGATCTGCGCCCCCTTCGCGCGCGCTACAAGTTCGCCGCGCAGATCCTCATCGCGATCGCGGTGTTCTTGGCGGGCGTTCGCATCGACACCATCGCGCTCCCCCTGATCGGCCAGATCGCGCTCGGCAACGTCGTCGGCCTGCTCTTCACGATCTTCTGGTTCGTCGGTATCACCAACGCCTTCAACCTGATCGACGGGCTCGATGGCCTCGCGTCGGGCGCGGCGATGTTCGCGCTGACCACGATGTTCGTCGTCGCGACGATCAACGGGCAGGCGGGCGCCGCGCTCGTCACGCTCGCGCTCGCGGGCGCGACGCTCGGCTTCCTGCGCTACAACTTCCATCCCGCATCGATCTTCCTCGGCGATTCGGGCTCGCTCTATCTCGGCTTCATGCTCGCCGGGATG
>DATAIN010000785.1:0-2108 GCA_036262635.1 Gemmatimonadaceae bacterium
CCGATGCACCCCCGCGACCACGAGCCGCCCTCGCGCACGGTCGCGGGCGGAGCGAGCGCGATGCTGCTCGCGACCCAGGTCGATCCCGGCGTCAATCACCGCACGCTGCGCGAGGGGTATCTCACCCAGCCCATGCTCCACGGACACGCGTCGCTGCTCCGCGGCCTCGTCGCCATGCAGGGGATGGTGAACTTCGAGGGAGCGACCCTCGCGCGCGGAGAGCTCGCGCCGGGCGCCTACGGCGAGGGCTACGCCGACCGGCGGCATCCGCATACCTGGCTGCACGAAGCGGTGCTCACCCTGTCGACGCCGGAGCGTCTCGGTGCCGCCGCGTCGCTGTCGGGCGGGAAGGGGTTCGCTCCCTTCGGGACGGACGACCCGATGGTGCGGCCGATCGCGCGCTTTCCCGTCAATCACCATCTCTCCCAGATCCTCGAGCGCGGCGTGATCGTCGGCGCCGCGCGCTGGCGGCCCCTCGCCTTCGAGTACGGGATCTTCAACGGCGACGAGCCCGAATCCCCGACCGACGCGCCTAACGCGTCCCACTTCGGCGATTCGTGGGCCGCCCGCGTGACGCTCCGCCCCCTCGACGGGTTCGAGCTCCAGGGCAGCACGGCGCGCGTCGAGTCGCCGGAAGCACCGAGTGGCCATGGCTTCGATCATCACAAGCGTAGCGCCTCGCTCCGAGGCCTCCGTTCCACTCCGGTGGGCGACGTCTACCTGCTCGCCGAGTGGGCGACGACGAATCTCTTCAACCGGGGGCGCAAGGCGTTTCACCTGAGCACGAGCCTGGTCGAAGCGTCGCTCGATCGCGGCGCGCTGCGCGCGGCGCTTCGCTTCGAGCGCACGCTGCGCCCGGAGGAGGAGCGCCTCCAGAACCCCTTCCGCACACCCTATCCCACGGCCGAAGTTCAGATACTTGGCACGACACGCTTCGACGTCGCGACAGCTTCCGTCGGCGGCACCTGGCGGGTGCGCGGCGTCACGCTGGCGCCCTTCGTCGAAGGCTCGCTCGTTCGCGCGCACGCCTCGGTGCTTCCCGCCGTCTTCGTCCCCGAGCAGTTCTACGGCGCCCCACGGATCATCGCGCTGTCGCTCGGTGTTCGAATGGCGGTCGGCGCGCCCCATCATCGGGTCGGCCGCTACGGCGTCGCCGCCGAGGCTCCGGCTCACTGACTCGACTACACGACTCTCGACGATTCATGCGAACCATCTCATCCCATATCGCCCTCGCCGCGCTCGCGCTCAGCACGCTCGCCTGCGACAAGGATTCTCCCACCCCCCCGCAGCCCTCGCAGTCGGCGACGATTCCGACGCTCGGCCAGGGGGTGGTCAGCGAGCGGTACACGGGAGAGCTCAACGTCCGAGGCTCGTACGCATACACCACGACGTGGGGCAATCGCATCGCGCGCGGCAACGCGGTGAAGATCTGGAACGTCACCGCCGCGACGCCGACGCTCGTCGATTCGCTGATCGTTCCCGCATACACCGCCGGCGCCGCCGCGCCGACGACCACCGGCGACGTGCAGGTCTCCGATGACGGGACGATCCTCGCGGTCGCGACGGAGCGGCTTGGCGGATCGCTCGCCATCTATTCGCTGGCCGATCCGGCGCACCCCACGCTGCTCTCGCAGTTCCACTCCGCCGACACCGACCCGGGCGTGCACACGGCGGAGATCGCGCGCGTCGGCGGAAAGTTGTACGGGTTCCTCTCGATCGATCCGATCTTCGGCAGCGTGCCGGCCAGGCTCGTCGTGCTCGACCTGTCGAATCCCGCGAGCCCGGTGCAGGTCCTCGCGCGCACGATGGGGAATCCCTACATCCACGACGTGTTCGTGCGCGACAGCCTGCTCTTCACGGCGCTGTGGGACGACGGCGTCTCGATCTGGGACATCGGCGGCTCGCGCGGCGGGACGCCCGCGAACCCGGTCTTCATCTCGAACGTGCACACGTTCAACGGACAGGTCCACAACGTGTGGTGGTTCCACGATCCCGCGAGCGGAAGCAAGCGCTACGTGTTCGTCGGCGAGGAGGGCCCGGGCTCGATCGGCAGCTCGTCGGTGGGTGACATCCACATCGTCGACATCTCGAGCCTCACCGCGCCCGTG
>DATAIN010000786.1:0-4835 GCA_036262635.1 Gemmatimonadaceae bacterium
AGTCGTACGCCCAGCGCACGCCGGGGGAGACGAGGAGCTGCGACTCGCGCGAGACTTCGCCGTCGCCGCGCGGGCTCTCGACGCGCGACCACGCCGCCTCGAGCATGAAGTTCACGCGCTGCGTCACCAGCCAGATGACGCTCTGCCCCGCGTTCCAGCTCGTCGTGCGCGCGGTGTAGCCGCCCGATCGCGCGCGCGGCGTCAGCGTCGTGCCCGCGTTGAGGTGCGTCACGACGGTGCGCGAGAGCTCGGCGCTCAACGGGAGGTTGAGCTGCACGCCGGCGCCCCCCGCGCCCGTCCCCTTGCTCGCGCTTCCCGTCGGCACGAGGAGCGACAGCCGCGGCGCGATCGCGACACGCTCGCCGGCGAGCCCGCGCAGCTGGTAGCGGTAGTTGAGCGCGACGTCGCCGACCCCACGCGTCGCCGGCGCCCCGTCGAGCTGCACGATCGGGATCGAGTAGCTCAGCTGGTGGCGCTGTCCGGGCGCGGGCCACTCCTGGGTGAAGGAGTAGCTCCACGCGCGCCCCGTCCGCTCGCGCAGGAAGGCGCTGATGTGCTGCACCACCCCGCGCTCCTGGTTGTACGCCTCCTCGACGAGAAAGCTGTTGTCCTGGATCGGCGGCGCCGGGGTCGTGTCGCGCTGCGCGCCCGCTACCACTGGGGTGGCGAGCGCGAGGAGTACGAGCGCGATCGTTCTTCGGTCAGGCCTTCCCGGCATCCAGCTCCTTCAGCTTGCGTCGCAGCACCTTTCCCACCGTGGTCTTCGGCAGCTCGGGCACGATCGATACCTGCGCCGGCACCTTGTACGGGGCGAGCCGCTCGCGGCAGAAGGCGCGGAGCTCGTCGGGGGCGGCGTTCTGCCCGGCGCGCAGCACCACCCACGCCTTCGGCACCTCGCCCTTGGTCGGATCGGTGATCGGCGCGACCCCGGCCTCGAGCACCGCCGGGTGCGCGGAGATCGCCTCCTCCACCTCGCGCGGCCAGACCTGGTAGCCGGAGACCTTGATCAGCTCCTTCTTGCGATCGGTGAGGAAGAGATAGCCGTCGGGGTCGAGATAGCCGATGTCGCCGGTGTGCAGCCAGCGTCGCCCGTCACGATCGGTGGACATCACCGCGCCGGTCTCGTCGGGCTGGTTCCAGTAGCCGCGCATGAGCTGCGGGGCGGAGATGAGCACCTCTCCCGCCTCGCCGGGCGCGGCCTCGCGCGTCGCGTCGTCCAGCTCGACGATGCGGAGGTCGACGTCGGGGAGTGGCATCCCGACGCTCCCGGTCTTCTTCTCGCCTAACGGCGGGTTGGCGATCACCGCCATCTGCGCCTCGGTGAGCGAATAGCCCTCCATCACGACGCCGCCGGTGAGCGCCTCGAAGCGCTTGCGCGTCTCGGCGAGCAGGGGCGCGGCGCCGGAGAAGCAGAGCTTCACCGCGCGGAAGGCCGACCGCGACTTCGCCGCGTCCTCGTGCGCCATGATCGCGTTGAGCAGCGTCGGCACCGCGCAGATGAAGCGCGGATGATCGCGGCGGATGGTGCGCAGCATCCCGCCCGTGTCGCGCGGGTTGGCGACGAGGGAGAGCGAGAGCCCGCTCGCGAACGCCAGCGACTGGATGCCGGAGAGGGCGTAGGTGTGGAAGAGGGGGAGCGGCACGAGGAAGGTGTCGTCCGCGGCGAGCACGGGGCTCAGCCAGGCGTGCAGCTGCCGCCCGGAGATCGACAACCCGCCGTGCGTTCCCTCCACCCACTTCGGCGTCCCCGTCGTCCCACCGCTCGGGAGGAGCGCGGCGCTCTCGCCGGCGCGCGGCGGTTCGCTCGACGGGAGCATGCCGCGGTATTCGGCGAGAAGCGCCGACATCCGGTCGTCGTCGCGGCGCGGCGCGATGCCGTGGCCGCCCTTCCGCTCCTTGAAGAGCCGGAAGAGCAGCGACTTCGGGAAGCGCAGCGCGTCGCGGACGTGCGCGACGATCACGTGCCGCACCCCGGTGCGCGGCTGCACGGCCTTCATGCGGTCGTAGAAGGGCGCGAGCACGACGGCGACCGTCGCGCCGGCGCGCTCGATCAGCCCGGCGAGCTCCTCGTCCGGGTAGGTGGGATTCATCGGCGCGACGATCGCGCCGGCCATCCACGCGCCGAGCTCGGCGATCACGAACTGCGGAACGTTAGGCAGGAGCAGCGCGACGCGGTCGCCGCGCTTCACCCCGCGGTCCTCGAGCGCCCGCGCGAAGGCGCGACCCTCGGCGTAGAGCTCGCGGTAGGAGATGACCCGTCCCTCGAAGCGCAGCGCGGCGCGCTCCGGATGCTCCGCCGCCTGGTGCGCGACGAGATCGACCAGGGTGAGATCGGTGTACGGCGCGAGGCTGTGGGGAACGCCGGGATCGTAGTGCGCGTGCCAGGGACGAGCGGCCATGCCCATGCTCCGAAGAGGTGACGTCACCAAGCTAGAACCCACCGCACGCGCCGCGGGATACGTCGGGTGACGTAGCCCGGCCCCCAACAGATACCGAACGCCCCCCTCCGCCGGCCCGTCAGCGACTCTTCAGCACGAGCTCCACGGTCGGGTCGAGCGGATAGCGGCCGAAACGCGCGCCGTAGACCGCGAGCCCGCCGGGGAACGCGTCGCTCACCTCGAGCCGGATCGTCAGCATCCCCGTGCGCGCCGCCTCGTCGAGCGCGGCGGGTGGGAGCGCGACGCGCACGAGCTGCCCGTACGATCCCGCGTCGCGCAGGTAGCGGTCGCGGAGCTGCGAGTGCCACGAGAGGATCCCGCGATGGTCAGCCGGATCGTCGCCGAGCTCGACGCGGCCGGCGAGCGCGCCGTTCGCGCGCACCGTCACGGCGCTCGCGTACGTACGCTCGTCGGTCATCGGATAGGCGTTGCGGTTGCGGCTCGGATCCTGGAGACCGCCGCCGCGCATGTAGTCGCCGTCGTCGCGCGTGGTGCTGTCGCGATCCTTGCCGAAGAGCTGCTTCGCCGACGCCTCGACGAGGAAGTCCGCGGCGCTCACGTCGTCGCGCCGCAACCCCGCCGGCCAGGGGATGCGATACTCGAAGAAGCCGGCGCCGGTGCCGTTCACCTTCAGGCCGTCGAGGGTCTTCCACGTCTTCCCCGACCAGCGCGCATCGCTGTAGTCCCCCGCCGCGACACGCGCGACGCGTACCGCCCGCCCGTCGGCGAGCTTGGCCTCTGCGGGCGGCGTGCCCTCGACGACGAAGGTCGTGAAGTTGTGGTGCAGCGCCGAGCCGGCTGCGTCCTCGAGACGCACCGCGAGCACCAGCACCGCCGGCTCGCTCGGCATCGTCAGCGAGAGCGGCGCGAGGGGCTCGGACATCCACGGCCGGTAGGGGACGCGGCGCGTGCTCGACGCATATGTCAGCCGCTCGCCGAGGGAGTTCCAGCCGTAGAGCTCCGCGCGGAGGACGAGCGAGTCGCCTAACGCGCGGCTGTCGCTGAGGAAGGAGGCGTAGAGCGGGACGCTGGCGGTCTCCCCCGGCTTCACGGTCTCGCTCCCGGCGCGCCCCACCGCGACGTAGAGCGGGGAGTGCCAGTCGCGCAGGGTCATGCCGGAGACCAGCTCGCCGACACCGGTCTCCTTGTTCGTGCGATCGAAGCGCCAGTAGCCGTTCCACTCGTTGATCACGTCGTGGTGCTCGGTGTAGAGCCAGCCGGCGAGCTTCGGGTGGCGGCGGAACGCGTCCACCGCCATGTGATAGTCCCAGCTCCAGTCCACGTCGCCGGTGCTCCCCTCGTAGCCCCAGACGTTCCCGAACTCCGAGTTGATCATCGGCTGGCGGCCCTGCGAGTAGCCCTCCTCGAAGTTCCACCCCGAGCCCGGGGCGGTGCTGTCGCTGATGGTGTTCAGCACGCGCTCCCATTGCCAGCCTGGGAGGTAGTTGTGCCAGGAGTTGATGTCGGTGACGGTGTGGCCGCGCCCGCAGCAGGGCGAGTTGTCCTCGACGAGGCGCGTCGAGTCGAGCGACTTCGCCAGGGCGACACGGTCAGCCACCTGTCGCTGCGTCTCCGGGAGATAGACCTCGCGATTGCCCTGCTTCGTGGTGATCCCCCACGCCTCGTTGAAGATGATCCAGGAGAAGATCGCGGGGTGGTTGTAGTCGCGGGCGATCATCTCGCGCATCGCGTAGTCGTGCTCGCGGAACGCGGTGTCGGTCGGCGGTCCCCACCAATTCGGGACGTCGGCCATGATCAGGACCCCGAGCCGATCGGCCCAGTAGAGCTTGCGCGGCGTCTCGATCTTGATGTGCTCGCGCAGCCCGTTGAGGCCGATCTGCCGCGCGCGCAGGATCTCGAGCCTCGTGAAGGAGTCGCTCGGGAAGGTATAGAAGCCGGCGGGATGGTATGCCTGATCGAGCGCGAGCTGCAGGTATACCGGCTTCCCGTTCAGCGCGACGTAGGGGATCGTCGTCCCCGGAAGATTCGTCGTCGAGATGCTGCGCATCCCGAAGTAGCTGCGCACGGAGTCGGTCGCGATGCCGGCGCCACTCACCGTCGCGGTCACCTCGTGGAGGAAGGGATCCTCGAGCGACCAGAGTCGCGCGTCCGGAAGCGGAACGTCGAAGCGCGCGACGCGCTCGCCGCGCGCGATGGTGCGCGAGACGACGGGGTGCCCCTCACGATTGGTGAACGCGAGGCGCAGCGTGAGCTCGCTCGGCGCGGGATCGGCGAGCGTCGCCTCGACGCTCACCGCGCTCTGCTCGAGACGCGGGGTGAAGTGCAGCGTGACGAGCGGGTCCCCGCCGCGCGCCTCGAGGTACGCCGTCTGCCAGAGCCCGCGCGCCTTACCGTAGCCCTGCTTGCCCTCGAGCTTGAAGGGATGGTCGCGGTCGT
>DATAIN010000787.1:0-1578 GCA_036262635.1 Gemmatimonadaceae bacterium
GCGATGCGGGGGGGCGGCGCGCGCGTAGCGCGCGGCCGCGAGACCGCGATACGGGATGCGAACATGCGGGAAACCGCGATGATACGGGACTGGCCGAGCGCGGGCCGCCTGCGGCGCCGCGCTCGGCCCCATCCCGCATCAGGTGTCTCCCGTATCCCGCATCTCGTATCGCCGTATCGCGGCCACGCGCTCCGCGCGTGCCGCCCCCCCGCATCGCTCGTTCCCGTGACCCCGCATCACCGATTCATCATGTACTGCAACAGATCCGACCTTGTGACGATTCCGGAGATGGTTCCGTCTCGCCGCACCAGCACCGCGGGGTTCGTCTTCGAGAGCAGCTTCGCCACCGACTCCACCGGCTGCCCCGCCTCCACCGTCGGGAAGGGCGGGTCCATCACCTCGCTCACCGTCGCGTCGAGCAGCTTCGGGTTCTCGAGGCTCTTCCCCGAGAGCGCCCAGTCGCTCACCGAGCCGACGCAGTTGGTGCCGTCCATCACCGGGAGCTGCGAGACGTCGTGCTGCTGCATCAGCCGGATCGCCTGCCGCACCGTCGATCCCGGGGCGACGCTCACCATCGCCGGCACTCCGCCGCGCTTCACGCCGAGCACCGTCGCGAGCGTCCCTTTCTCCGCCTCGAGCATCTGGTTCTCGCGCATCCACTCGTCGTTGTAGAGCTTCGAGAGGTAGCGCTCGCCCGTGTCGCAGAGGAAGGTCACCACCAGCGCCTTCGGGTCGTCGAGCTGCTTCGCGATGCCTAACGCGACGTAGGTGATGAGCCCCGCCGACCCGCCGACGAACAGTCCCTCCTCGCGCGTCAGCCGCCGCGCCATCGCGAAGGCGTCGCGGTCGGCGACCGTCTGGTAGTCGTCGACGACGCTCATGTCGAGCGTCCCCGGCACCTTGTCCTGGCCGATCCCCTCGACCTTGTACGGCGCGCCCTCGGGGTGCCCCTTCCCCTTCGTCTTCCACGTCTCGGCGAGGATCGACCCCTGCGGGTCCCCCGCGATGATCCGGATCTTCGGGTTCTTCTCCTTCAGGTAGCGGCCGACACCGGTGATCGTCCCGCCCGTGCCAGCCGCGGCGACGAAGTGCGTGATCCGCCCCTCCGTCTGCTCCCACAGCTCGGGCCCCGTCGTCGCGTAGTGCGCCTCGGGGTTCGCGTCGTTGTAGAACTGGTTGGCGGGGATCGCGTTCGGCGTCTCTTTCGCGATCCGCTTCGCCATCATCACGTAGTTGTCCGGATGGTCCGGCGGCACCGCGGTCGGCGTGATGATCACCTCGGCGCCGAACGCCTTGAGCAGCCGCACCTTCTCCTGCGACATCTTGTCCGGCATCGTGAAGATGCACCGGTAGCCCTTGAGCACCGCCGCGATCGCGAGGCCGACACCGGTGTTGCCGCTCGTGCCCTCGACGATCGTCCCGCCGGGCCTGAGCCGTCCTTCACGCTCCGCGCGCTCGATGATCGGGAGCCCGATGCGGTCCTTCACCGATCCGCCCGGGTTGAAGAACTCCGCCTTGCCGTACACCGGCGTGCGCACGCCACGGGTGACGCGATTCAGCCGGATCAGCGGCGTCCAC
>DATAIN010000788.1:0-4336 GCA_036262635.1 Gemmatimonadaceae bacterium
CGCGCTTCGGCCTCGACAAGGGCGCCGACATCCCCGTCGCGACGGAGTACACGCGGAACCTGCGCGCGCTGCTCAACGCCTACGGCAACGACCCGCGCCTGACGCTGGTGCTCTTCACCCTCGACGAGAGCACGTACACGCGCGAGCTCGCGCCGCTCGCCGGCCACTATCCGGCGGTGCGTCTCGGGCCGCCCTGGTGGTTCCACGATTCCCCCGAGGGGATGCGTCGCTTCCGCGAATGCACGACGGAGACGGCGGGGATCTGGAACACCGCGGGGTTCAACGACGACACGCGGGCCTTCTGCTCCATCCCGGCGCGACACGACCTCGCACGCCGCATCGACGCGAACTATCTGGCGGGGCTCGTCGCCCGGCACGTGATCGACCTCGCGGATGCGCGCGTCATGGCGCGCGCCCTGGCCTACGACCTGGTGCGGGAGACCTACCGGCTCGACGCCGCGCCGCCGGTCCGGCGGCTCGCGGCGAGCGGGGAGCGCGCGTGACCGTCCCGCACGCCGCGGTGGTCGCGACGCGTCCCGACGCGATCCGCGTCTCTCCCGCCGACGATGTCGCCGTGGCGACGAGATCGTTAGGCGCGGGCGAGACGATCCTCGTCGACGGGGAGCCGCTGACGATGGTCCTCGATGTTCCCGCCGGCCACAAGGTCGCCCTCCGCGACGTCGCGCCCGGTGCGGCGATCGCCAAGTACGGGTTTCCGATCGGCCGGGCGACGACCGCGATCCGTCGCGGCGAGTGGGTGCACGCGCACAACCTCCGCACGCGCCTCGAGGGGGTCGAGTCGTACACGTGGTCGCCGCGCCCGGCTACGGACCGAGCGGAGGCACCGCGCGAGATGCCGACCTTTCAGGGCTACCGCCGCGACGACGGGCGCGTCGGGACGCGCAACGAGGTGTGGGTGCTCAACACCGTCGGTTGCGTGAACTTCATCGCGGACGGCGTGGCGCGGCTCTCCGACGAGCGCTTCCGCGGCGCGGTCGACGGGGTGCACGCGTTCGGCCATCCCTTCGGCTGCAGCCAGCTCGGCGACGATCTGAAGAACACGCAGCGCATCCTCGCGGGGCTGCTCGCGCACCCGAATGCGGGCGGCGTGCTGGTCCTCGGCCTCGGCTGCGAGAACAACCAGATGGACGACCTCCTCGCCATGGCGGGGGACGTCGATCGGAGCCGGCTCCGCTACTTCAACACGCAGGACGTGGTGGACGAGCGCGAGACCGCGCTCGCGGCGATCGCCGAGCTGGTGGCGCGGATGGAGCACGACCGCCGCGAGGAGACGCCGGCGTCGGCGCTGATCATCGGCAACAAGTGCGGGGGTTCGGACGGCTTCAGCGGGATCTCCGCCAATCCGCTCGTCGGCCGCGTCGCTGACCGGCTCACCGCGCTCGGCGGCGGCGTGATCCTCACCGAGGTGCCCGAGATGTTCGGCGCCGAGCAGGTGCTGATGGACCGTGCGGCGGACCGCGGCGTGTACGACCAGGTCGTGGCGATGGTGAACGACTTCAAGGACTACTTCGTCCGCCACGGGCAGCCGATCCACGAGAACCCCTCGCCGGGAAACAAGGCGGGCGGGCTGACGACGCTCGAGGAGAAGTCGCTCGGCGCGATCCAGAAGGGGGGCGTACGCGCGCCCGTGACGCGCGTCCTGCGTTACGGGGAGCGGGCGACGGCCGGCGGCCTCTCCCTGCTCGAGGCGCCGGGGAACGACGGCGTCTCGTCGACGGCGATGACGGCGAGCGGGGCGACGCTCCTCCTCTTCACCACCGGCCGCGGCACGCCGTTAGGCTTCCCCGTCCCGACGATCAAGGTCTCGTCGAACAGCGAGATCGCGGCGAAGAAGCCGCACTGGATCGACTTCAACGCGGGTACGCTGCTCGACGGGAGCGCGACCGCGGAGCAGCTCGCCGACGAGCTGTTCGCCTACGTGCTCGACGTCGCCTCGGGGCGGAAGCTAACGAACAACGAGCAGCATGGTCATCGCGAGATCTCGATCTGGAAGGAAGGGGTGACGCTGTGACGCCGCCGCGTCCGACACTGAATGCCGCGCTCGCGCGCACGCCGGCCTTCGCGGCGCGCCGCGACCTCCTCGTGCCGCCGCTCGCGCTGCTCGACCTGCCCGAGCGGGTGGTGCAGTTCGGGACGGGCGCCTTCCTGCGCGGCTTCGTCGACTTCTTCGTCGACGAGGCGAACCGCCGCGGTGCGTTCGCCGGGCGCGTCGTCGCCGTCGGCTCGACCGGGAGCGGGCGGGACGCGCGACTGAACGAGCAGGACGGGCTCTATACCCTCGTCGCGCGCGGGGTGGCCGGCGGGGAACGCCAGGAGGAGCGGCGCGTCGTCGCGTCGGTGAGCCGCGCCCTCTCGGCGCGGGACGACTGGGGCGCGGTGCTCGCTCTCGCACGGAGCCCGGAGCTGCGCCTGGTCGTCTCGAACACGACCGAGGTAGGAATCGCGCTGGACGAGCGCGACCGCCACGACGACGCGCCCCCACACTCCTTTCCCGGGAAGCTCGCGCGCTTTCTCGCCGAGCGCGGCTCCGCGGTGGGCCACGACGAGACGAAGGGAGTGGTGGTGCTCCCCTGCGAGCTGATCGAGGGGAACGGCGAGCAGCTGCGCGAGATCGTGCTCGCCCACGTGAGGCGCTGGGGGCGCGGCGCTGCGCTCGAGCGCTGGATCGCGCGCGCGGTACCCTTCTGCAACACGCTGGTGGACCGCATCGTCCCCGGCGCGCCCGCCGGCGCGGACGCCCGCGCGTTAGGCGCCAGCCTCGGCTACGACGACGCGATGCTGACCACGGCCGAGACGTACCGCCTGTTCGCGATCGAGCGGCCGCGCGACGCGCGCGGCGTGGCGATGCTCGACGCGCTCGGGCTGGCCGCGGCGGACGCGGGGGTCGTCGTGACCGACGACGTCGCGCCGTACCGCGAGCGGAAGGTCCGACTGCTCAACGGGACGCACACGATCATGGTGCCCCTCGCGCTGCTGCACGGCTGCCTGACGGTGCGTGACGCGCTCGCGCACGAGACGGTGGGACGGTTCGTCCGCCGTGTCCTGCTCGAGGAGATCGTGCCGGCGACCGACGCGCCGGGGGCGGAGCGCTTCGCGCGCGACGTGCTCGACCGGTTCGCGAATCCGGCGATCCACCACGCGCTCGCCGATATCACCCTCCAGCAGACGACGAAGATGCGCGTCCGCATGGTGCCGTCGATCGTGCGCCACGGGGAGCGCACCGGGCGAGCGCCGGCATCGATCGCCTTCGGCTTCGCGGCGTATCTGCTCTTCGTTCGCGGGGCGGCTCCGGCCCGACCGGACGACGAGGCAGAGCGGGTGCGCGCGCACTGGCGCGCCGCGGGAGACGACGCGGCGCGGGTCGCCGCCGAGGTCTGCGCGGACGCCGCGCTCTGGCCAGCGGCGCTCGCGTCGGTGCCTGGCTTCGCCACCGCGGTCGGCGAGGCACTCGAGCGGATGATGCGCGATGGCGTTCCCGCCGCGCTCGAGGCGCACCTCGCGGAGGCTCCGGTATGACGGCGGCAGCGACGCGCGCGACGCGCGAGCGCGTCGTCGCCGATCTGGTCGCCGGCGGCGCGATCGCGGTGGTGCGGCTGCCGGCGGGGACGCACGCGCTCCGGGCCGTCGAGGCGATCCTCGCCGGCGGCGTCCGCGCGATCGAGCTGACGATGACGACGCCCGGAGCGTTAGGCATCCTCGCCGAGCTGCGGCAGGCCTTCGGCGACGACGTGCTCGCCGGGATGGGGTCGCTGCTCGACGCGGAGGGGACGCGTCGGGCGATCGATGCCGGGGCGCGCTACGTGGTGAGCCCGGTGTTCCGGCCGGCGGTGATCGAGGAGGCACACCGGCTCGGGGTCGCGGCGATGCCGGCCGGCTTCACCCCGACCGAGATCCTCGCCGCGCACGAGGCGGGGGCGGACGTCGTGAAGGTCACTCCCGCCGAGGTCCTCGGTCCGGCGTTCATCAAGGGTGTGCTCGCACCGATCCCCTTCCTGAAGCTGATGCCGACGGGAGGGGTGACCCCGGACAACGTCGGCGAGTGGCTGCGCGCCGGCGCGGTGGCGGTCGGCGTCGGGAGCGCGCTCGTCGATCCGAAGCTGGTCGCGGCCGGGGACTTCGCGGCGCTCACCGAACGCGCGCGGCGGATGGTCGCCGGCGTCGCCGCCGCGCGCGCGCGATGAGCCCCCGCGTCGTCACCTTCGGGGAGCTGATGCTGCGGCTCTCGCCGCCGGGGCAGGAGCGCTTCTTCCAGTCGCCGGAGCTCCGCACGTACTTCGGCGGAAGCGAGGCGAACGTCGCGGTGAGCCTCGCCCAC
>DATAIN010000789.1:0-2361 GCA_036262635.1 Gemmatimonadaceae bacterium
GCGCAGATCGACACCAAGCCGCAGCTCGAGATCTTCGCCGACGACGTGAAGTGCACGCACGGCGCGACCGTCGGCCGGATCGACAACACCTCGCTCTTCTACATGAAGAGCCGCGGCGTGAGCGCGCTGCGGGCGCGTCAGCTGCTCACCTACGCCTTCGCCGCCGACGTGCTCGAGCAGATCGAGCTCGCGCCGGTGCGGGAGAGTCTCGAGGAGCTGACGCTCCAGCGGTTCACGGGCGCGAACGCACACGCCATCGCCTGACGCCGCGCCCCGCGGCGCGATCGGAGGATCATGCAAGACGTCGGCGATCTCTATCAGAGCCTGATCCTCGACCACAACCGGTCGCCGCGAAACCATGGTGAGCCACCGGCTTCGCCGGTTCCCGGGGACCCCGCGCGGGGATATCGCAGCGCCGACGGGCGCAACCCGATGTGCGGCGACACGATCCGCGTCTGGCTCGCCCTCGACGGCGATCGCGTCGCCGACGTGCGCTTCGTCGGCAAGGGCTGCGCGATCTCGCAGGCGTCGGCGTCGCTGATGACCACCGCGATCAAGGGAAAGACGCGCGCCGAGGCGGAGGCGCTGTTCGCGCGATTCCACGACCTGGTGACCGGAAAGCCGATGGACGACGCCGGCCGCGCGCTGCTCGGCAAGCTCGCCGCCTTCGGCGGCGTCTCGCGCTTCCCCGCGCGCGTGAAGTGTGCGAGCCTCGGCTGGCACGCGATGCACGCCGCGCTCGGCCGGAGCGCGGGCGAGGCGCCGGTGGTGAGCACCGAATGAGCGCGCGCGACGGCTTCGCCCGCGTCGCCGCGCTGCGCGACCTCCCCGAGGGTACGCTGCTCGGCGTCGTCACGCCGGCGGGGGAGCGCGTCTGCCTGCTCAACGATCGCGGCGCGGTGCTCGCGGTGGGCGACGAGTGCCCGCACCAGGGGTTCGCGCTCTCGGCGGGGGAGCTCGTCGGAGACGGGACGATCGAGTGCGTCTGGCACGGCGCGCGCTTCGACTGCCGCAGCGGCGCCGTCGTGCGCGGCCCGGCCGAGGAAGGCCTCACACACTACGACGTGCGCGTCGAGGGTGGCGACGTGTACGTCGGCCGGAGGACCGCGTGAGCACCCGCGCCATGCCGAGCGCGGAGGGCCGAGCGCCGAGCGCCGAGCGCGCCCGTCGCGCCGACTTCCCGCTGTTGGCGAATGATCCCGGCCTCCACTACCTCGACTCCGCGGCGACGTCGCAGAAGCCGCGCGCGGTGCTCGACGCGATGCGCGACTACTACGAGCGCGACAACGCAAACCCGCATCGTGGCGCCTACGCGCTGAGCGTGCGGGCGACGGACCGCTACCACGAGGCGCGGCAGAAGGTGGCGCGCTTCGTCGGGCTCGCCGATGCCGACTGCCTGATCTTCACCCGCGGGACGACCGAGTCGCTCAACCTCGTCGCGACGGCGTGGGGGCACGCGAACGTGACGGCGGGGGACGAGATCGTGGTCACCGCGATGGACCACCACGCGAACTTCGTCCCCTGGCAGCAGCTCGCCCGCGCGGCGGGGGCGACCTTCCGCATCGCGCCGCTGACGCGCGACGGGCAGGTGGACCTCGATGCCCTCGCACGGCTGGCCGGCCCGCGGACGCGGCTCGTCGCGTTCCCGCACGTCTCCAACGCGTTAGGCACGGTCAACCCCGTGCGCGAGATCGTGCGTGTCGTGCGCGAGCGGAGCCCGCTGGCGCTGCTCGTCTGCGACGGCGCGCAGGGCGCCCCCCACCTGCCGGTCGCCTTCGACGCGCTCGGCGTCGACTTCTACGCCTTCAGCAGTCACAAGATGTGCGGTCCGATGGGGATCGGCGTCCTCCTCGGCCGCCGCGCCATCCTCGACGCGATGCCCCCGTACCAGATGGGCGGCGACATGATCGAGGTGGTCGGCGACCAGGAGACCACCTGGAACGTCCTCCCGCACAAGTTCGAGGCGGGCACTCCCAACGTCGCCGACGCCGTCGGCCTCGCGGCCGCGGTGGACTACCTCGAGGGGATCGGGATGGACGCCGTCCTCGCCCACGAGCGCTCACTCGTCGCTCTGGCCGACGAGCGGCTCCGCGCCCTCCCCGGCGTCACGGTGCACGGTCCCGCCGCGACGATGCGCAGCGGAGTGGTGAGCTTCTCCGTGGAAGGCATCCACCCGCACGACCTCGCGACGATCCTCGACGAACGGGGCGTCTGCATCCGCGCCGGCCACCACTGCGCGCAGCCGCTGATGAGACGACTCTCCGTCGCCGCGACGGCGCGGGCGAGCTTCTACGTGTACAGTGACGAGGGGGACGTGGAAGCGCTGGTGGAAGGGGTGAGGGTGGCACAGGGGATCTTTGC
>DATAIN010000790.1:0-7178 GCA_036262635.1 Gemmatimonadaceae bacterium
GTGGACGATGCCCAGCTCGAAGGTGTCGAGCACGACGAGCGTCCCCACCGGGTAGATGCCCGTGAGATTGACGAACGCCTTCACGAGCACCGGGTCCATGCCGCGGCGCGGGTTGTCGCGCATCTCCTGCATCACCTGCGCGGGGGACATCGGCGTCGTCTGGTACGACCGGCGCGACGTCGCGGCGTCGAAGCCGTCCGCCACCGCCACGATCTTGCTGAACATGGCGAGCGTGCGCGGCCGGATCGGGCGCGGGTAGCCGGTCAGATCGAGCTTCATGTGATGCTCGTGCGCCACCACCATGGCGCGATACGGCAGGTCCTGGGAGCCGCGCGTCTGGAAGAGCGCCAGCGCCCCCAGCCAGGGGTGCGACGCGATCAGGCGCCACTCGTCGTCGCTCAGGCCACTCGGCTTGTTGATGATCTCCGCCGGCACGCGCGACTTCCCGATGTCGTGGAACAGCGCCGCCATCCCGAGATCGTAGAGCTGTACCTTCCCCAGGCCGAGGCGCTTCCCGAGCGCGACGGAGAAGATGCACACGTTGACGCTGTGCGTGAACGTGTACTCGTCGTAGTCGCGGATCGTCGTCAGCCCCATGAGCGAGGTCTCCTCGTTCAGGATCTGGTCGACGATCGTCTGCACGACGCGTTTGATCTTCTTGATGTTCGGGCTGCGCCCGACGCGCACCGAGTGCACGAGATCCTTCGTGACGGCGACGGACTGCGAGTAGGTGCGCTTCGCGGCTTCCTTCGCCTTCTCGCGGAACTCCTCTTCCTCGCCCTCGTTCGCCGGTCCGAGCTCGAAACCGGTGATCTTCGCGCCCTCGAGCTTCCCGAGCAGCTGCATCAGCCGCTGCGACGAGCTCTCCTTGCTCGGTGCCTGCAGCAGCGAGAGGAAGGTGAGCCAGTCGCGCGCGCTCGGTGCGCCGTGGATCCGGAGAAGGCCGACGCCGGCCGCGCGGAAGATCGAGAGCAGGTGGCTGAAGCTCGCATAGTTGTCGAGATCGAGCCGGAGGCGCGTCGCGTTCACGAAGATGAACTCGCCCGAGACCTTCACCTCGAGCTCGTGCTCGCGCTTCACCAGGTCGTTGGTGACGTTGACCAGCTCCTGGAGCGCCTTCTGCACCGCGGCGTTCTCCACCGGATAGAGCTTGATCGAGCGCAGCGCGCCGTAGAGCGAGAGCACGTACGTCTTGCCGACGCGGCGGACGTAGGAGTCTCCCCCGCCCGGCTCGCCGAAGCCCTCTCCCGCCGCTCCGCCGCGCGGCCGCGCCGGGGCGCTCATCCCTGCCCTCCGCGCAGCGCGCGATTGATCGCGTTCCGCACCAGCACTTCCTTCTCGTTGTCCATCGACGCCTTGCGGAGGACGCCGGACGCGTTGGCGCCGCCGATCTTCCCGAGCGCCATCGCCGCGCAGGCGCGCAGCTCGGGATCCTCCCGCTTGCCGAGAAATCCCTTCCCCGTGAGGATCTCGCCGAGGACGTTGACCCCCGGGTCGCCGGCGAGCGCACCGAACGCCTCGAACAGCGCCATCTTCTCGGTGAGATCGACTTCGCGCGCCCGCTTGCCGCGCACCGCCGCGTCGATCCGCGGGAGCGCCGGGCGATACGCGCGCGACGCGATCGCGCGAAGCGTCGCGACGCGGACGTCGCGCTCGGAATCGTCCACCGACTTCTCCAGCACCTGGAGCGCGCCCGGAGAACCGATCTCGTTGAGCGCCTGCACGGCGAGCAGCCGGAGACCGACGTCGCCCTCGTTCATGACCGAAGCGAGCGGAGACACCGCGGCCGCCGTCTTGAGGGCGCCGGCGCGGCGGATCGCTTCACCGGCGACGATGGGGTCGTTCACGGCGATGAGCTTCACCAGCTCCGCGGTGTTCTGGCCCGCGAGGCGCGCCGCCGCCGCCTCGAGGAGGGGCTTGAGCTGCGCGTGCTGCAGGCGCGCGAGCCAGGCGAAGACCGTCGCGAGCGCGGTCGGTCGCAGTTGCTCGAACAGCTCGGCCAGGTCGGACTGGGGCGGGAGCTCGGCCGCTTCCTCGAGCTGCTGCAGCAGCTGCGAGAGCGCGTCGGGCGCGCTCAGGCGCGCCGGCAGCGACTCGAGCTTCTGCCGCTGCTCGGGCTTGATCTCCTTCGCGCGCCCGAGCGTGACGCCGACTTCGCGGAGCAGATAGGCCACCGCGCGGAACTGTCCCGCCGAAAGGAGATGGAGGATGAACCCGTCGAGGATGTCGCAGATCTCGTCGCGAACCGCGACGTCCCACTGCGCCTCGAAGATGTCGAGCAGCGTCGAGAGCACCGCGGGGCGCAGATCGCGCGAGTACTCCGCGCTGACGGCGGTGCGGAGGTAATCGATCTCGCGGTCGTCGAGGAAGTAGAGCGTCGAGTCGAAGTCGTCCAGGCTGACGACCCCGGCGCGCGTCTCCATCGCGACCGACTCCTGCAGCTGGGCGGCGGCCGCCTCGGGCTGCGCGCGCGTCTCCGCCGGCACCGTCTCGACGAGCGGCGGCGCCGACTCGAGCGCGAGATCGACGAAGCGATAGCGCAGGAGGAGGAAGTCCTGCTCCCACAGCATCGTGAGCAGGTCGTCGTCGTCCGGGGTCGCCTTCCGCGCGCGCTGGATGACGTCGAGCAGCCTGGTCAGCTCGTCGCCCTCGAATCCGCGCAGGATGCGCACCTCACGGATTCCGTCCTTGAAGAACAGCCAGGGGAGCGAATCCGCGGACTTGGCGGGCTCGGAGAGGACCGCGCGCTCCGCCCACCGGATCTCCGACTCGGTGAAGGTGAACGCGAGCTCCTCGGTGTGCGCCCACACCTGCGCGAAGCCCTCGGCGAGCAGCTCGATGGCGCGAAGGTAGATGGGGTTGTTGTGCAGGTAGAGCTGATGCGCGCGCACGGCCTTCACGAGGAGCTTCATCAGCTCCTCGACCAGCGCGGGCGGGAACGGCGGCTCCTCGCCCGGGGCTCCGGGAATCCGGCTGGGTGCGGCCTGCGTCGTCATCGTCGCGCGTTAGGCTCTCTTCGCGAGATGTTCGACCACGTGCGCGACGTCCTTGTCGCCACGACCGCTGACGCAGAGCAGCACCGGCTCGTCGGCCTTCCAGCGCCCGGCGTGCGCCGTGATCCACGCGACGGCGTGCGAGGTCTCGAGCGCGGGGATGATCCCCTCGAGACGGGCGAGCGTCTGGAATCCGTCGAGCGCCTCGTCGTCGGTGACACAGGCGTATTCGGCGCGGCCGGTATCCTTCAGGTGCGAGTGCTCGGGCCCGACGCCCGGGTAGTCGAGGCCCGCGGAGATCGAGTGCGCCGGATGCACCTGCCCCTGCTCGTCCTGCAGCAGGTAGCTCAGCGCGCCATGCAGCACGCCGGGCTTCCCGCGGCTGAGCGACGCCGAGTGCCGCTCCGTATCGACGCCCTCCCCCGCGGCCTCGACGCCGACCAGTTCGACCTCCGCGTCGGGAACGAAGGCGTGAAAGATCCCTATCGCGTTCGAGCCGCCGCCGACACAGGCGACGACGGTGCGCGGCAGCCGCCCGGTGCGCTCCAGCATCTGCTCGCGCGCCTCACGCCCGATCGTCGCCTGGAACTCACGGACCATGCGCGGATACGGTGCGGGCCCGACTACCGAGCCGATGATGTAGTGGCTGTCGTTCACCGTGGTGACCCAATCCCGAATCGCTTCGCTGGTGGCATCCTTCAACGTCCGCGTCCCGCTCGTGACCGGAACGACTTCCGCACCCATGAGCTTCATGCGCACGACGTTGAGATGCTGTCGCCGCATGTCCTCCTCACCCATGTAGACGACGCACTGCAGCCCGAATCGCGCGCAGATCGTCGCCGTCGCCACGCCGTGCTGCCCCGCGCCGGTTTCGGCGATGATCCGCCGCTTTCCCATCCGCCGGGCCAGCAGTGCCTGACCGACCGTGTTGTTGATCTTGTGCGCGCCGGTGTGGTTGAGGTCTTCCCGCTTGAGGTAGACGGGCGCCCCGACCAGCGCCGACAGACGCGGCGCGTCGCTCAACGGAGAAGGACGACCGACATACGTCCTTAGCAAATGGTCGAGCTCGGCGACGAACGATGTGTCCCGGGTCGCGGCGTCGAAGGCCGCTTCCAGCTCGTCCAGCGCGGGGATCAGGGTCTCGGGTACGTACCGGCCGCCGTACTTGCCGAAGCGGTCCTTGTTCGAAGTCACGCTCATCATCTCTCCATGCGCGGCGTCCCCGCCGCGGGCATCGCTGTTCTCGCGCCGGCGACCGCCGCCGCGAACGCGCGCATCCGCGCGTGATCCTTCACCCCCGGCGCCGACTCGATGCCCGAGGAAACGTCCACGACGTCGGGACCGAGCGCCGCGATCGCCGCCGCCACGTTCTCCGGACGCAACCCTCCCGCGAGGACGAGCCGCCGTCCGCGTCGCACCCGGTTCAACTCCGGCGCGATCCGGTCCCAGGCGATCGCGACGCCGGTCCCCCCGAGCCGCCCGTCGACCTTCGCGTCGAGCAGCACCGCGCTCGCCGCGTCGAACAGTTCGTCGAGCCCCTCTGGCAGCGAGTCGCCGACGCGCGCGACCGCCCAGACATCGGCGCCCGTCCGCTCGCGCAACGCCGCGACCTGTTCGGCGGTGGGATCGCCGTGAAGCTGCGCGACGTCGAGCCGCGCAGCGCTCACGATCCGCACGATTTCCTCGGCGTTGACCGCGGCGAAGACGCCCACACGGGGTGCCGGGGTCGAGCATCCCGCGAACACTACCGCCGCCCGCTCGGGAGTAAGGAGTCGAGGACCGCCCGCGAAGATGGCGCCGAGGTAGGCGGCGCCCAGCTCGCCCGCGACTCGCGCATCCTCGGGCCGGGTCAGCCCGCAGAACTTGATCTCAGCCACGGGCCACGCGGGGGACACCGGTCAGGGCGCGCACCGCGTCCGCGGGCGACGGCGCCGCGGACAGCGCCGAACCGACGAGCACCGCGTCGGCACCCAGCGCCGCCGCGCGCTCGACGTCCGTTCGCTGGCTCACCCCGCTCTCGTAGATCGCGATGCAGCTCGCCGGGACGAGGGGAACGATCCGCTCGCAGACGGTCGGGTCCATCCGCAGCGTCTCGAGATTTCGCGTGTTGACTCCGATCACCCGCGCACCAGCGGCGATCGCCGCCTCCAGCTCGCGCTCATCGCGCACCTCGATCAGCGGCTCGATCGCGACCTCGCGTGCGATCGCGGCCAGCTCGCTGAGAACGGCGGGCGCGAGCGCGCGCGCGATGAGAAGGAGGGCCGATGCGCGCAGCGCACGCGCCTCCATCACCTGCAGAGGGTCGACGTGGAAGTCCTTCTTCAGCAACGGGATCTCGACGACGGCTCGAATCTCCTCGAGGTCCTCGGACGACCCGCCGAAGTGCGCGCCCTCGGTCAGCACCGAGATCGCGCGCGCCCCTCCCTTCCGGTAGGCCCGTGCCTGACCGGCGGCGTCGATCGTCGGATTGATCGCCCCCTTGCTCGGCGACCGCCGCTTGACCTCGGCGATCACCGCGAGGTCGGCACCCTGGAGCGCGGCGATGAAAGAAGGTCCGGGCGGGGTCGTGCGGACCGCGGCCTCGAGCGCGAACCGGTGCGCCTTGAGGGCGGCGACTCGCTCGCGCGCCTCGCCGACGATCCGGCCGAGGGTCCCCCCGGGGGGATTCCATGAAGTTGATGCTTGCACTTCGGGCCTTCTTCGGATATCGTGTGTTCGGATATTATTCGGGTCGCCAGCTCGCACGCAGTACTGGCGGAAACTAATCGATCGGGTGCGTCCAATGCCGCTCACCAAGCGTCAGCGCGAGATCCTCACTTATCTGACCTCCTACACCGAGGCCAACGGCTACGCGCCGAGCTTCGAGGAGATCGCCGCGCAGTTCGACTACAGCTCGCTCGCGACGGTGCACGAGCACCTGAGCAACCTCGAGCGGAAGGGCTACATCAAGCGCGCGTACAACGAGAGCCGCTCGATCGAGATCCTTCCCTCCGAGGCGACGCCGCGCTCGATCGAGCTGCCGCTGCTCGGCGCGGTCGCGGCCGGCGTTCCGATCGAGGCGATGACGACGGGCGAGACGCTCTGCGTCCCCGAGGAGTTCGTGCGGCGGGGCGGCAACCACTACGCGCTCAAGGTGCGCGGAAACTCGATGATCGACGCGCACATCAGCGACGGAGACTTCGTCGTGGTGAACGAGCGGCAGCGCGCCGACAACGGCGAGATGGTCATCGCGCTCGTGCAGGGGACGTCGGCCACGGTGAAGAAGTTCTATCGTGAGCGCGACGGGCGGATCCGCCTCCAGCCGGCGAACGAGACGATGACTCCGCTCTACGTCCACGAGAACGACATCACCATCCAGGGAGTCGTCGTCGGCGTGCTGCGCCGCTACTGAGCGGTAGCGCGCGAGAGCAGCGAGGGCACGCGGTGACCGCCGCGTGCCCTTGCTTCTTTCACCCGGGCCGGGGGGAGGCGGCTCGCAGCCGTTCGAGGGCGCGAAGCCCCGCGCCGGAATCGACCGTCGCCTCGGCCATCGCGACCCCGTCGCGGTAGGTTCCCGCCCGGCCGCCGACGTAGAGCGCGGCACCGGCATTGAGCACCACCGCCGCGCGGGCCCCGCGAGGCCCACGGCCGGCAAGGACCTCCTCGATCACGCGCGCGTTCTCCGCGGGCATCGCGCCCGCCAGATCGTCGGCGCTGACGTCGGCGTAGCCGTGGTCGCGCGGATCGATCATCCACGGCTGGGTCGCCTGGCCACGGACTTCGATGACGTGCGTCATCCCGAGGGGAGAGATCTCGTCCATCCCCGGCTCGCCGTGCACGACGAGCGCGTGCACCGTGCCTAACGCGGCGAGCGCGCCGGCCATCAGCGCGAGGCGCCGGTGCTCGGCGACGCCGACCACCTGGCGGCCGGCGGACGCCGGGTTCGCGAGCGGGCCGACGACGTTCATCACGGTGGGGATCGCGAGCTCGCGGCGCACCGGTCCGACGTGGCGCATCGCCGGGTGCATGAGGGGCGCATACATGAATACGATCCCGGCCTCCGCCAGCGCCTCGGACATCTTCGCGACGGGGGTCTCGATCGCGACGCCGAGCGCCTCGAGCACGTCGGCGCTCCCGCTGCGGCTGGTGAAGGAGCGGTTGCCGTGCTTCGCCACTCGCGCCCCTGCCCCGGCGGCGACGAGCGCC
>DATAIN010000791.1:0-2522 GCA_036262635.1 Gemmatimonadaceae bacterium
AGACGATGCCGCGCTCCGCGTCCCAGACGACGTGGTGATCCTCGCAGTGCCCGGGGGCGGGAAGCAGCGTCAGCCCGGCCGGCAGCTCGCCGCGCGGCACGCTGCCTAACGGCGCTGGGGTGCCCCACGTGAATCGACGATACATCGGGATCGACGTCAGCTCTTCCAGCGCATGCTCGGTCGACGCTGCCATCACGATCGGCACCCCGGCGCGCGCGAGCCCGGCGATCGCCCCCGAGTGGTCCTCGTGATGGTGCGTGAGCACCGCCGCGGACACCCCCCGCTCGCGCGCCAGCGCCACCGTCGCCGCGGCCGCCGCGGGGAAGCCGCTGTCGACCAGGACCCCACGATGGAGGTAAGCGCTGACCTCGTAGCCGACGAGCCGGCTGCGCCAGTGCGACAGCCGCACCCGCGTGACCTCGCCGTGCGACTCGAGACGGAGCGCGGGCATCGCGCCGCTCTGCCTAACGCGTGACGATCGTCGGCGTCAGCGGCCCGTCTTGCCGTGCGGGGTGTTGCCGCGCCGCGTCCAGACCTGGATCACGCCGCAGGAGCTGATCCCCTGATACTCGACGGGGGTCTCCGAGGCGCCGCGGTAGACGGCCATCCCGGCGATGTCCTCCGGCCGGACGAGCATGTCGAGATCGCCCCCGCCGCCCTGGAACTGCAGCCCGTCGATGACGAGCCCGGGCTGGCAGACGCCGCTGAATCCCGCCGAGCCGCGGATCTGGATGGTCGGCGGCCCGCCCGGCCCCGCCCCCGGAAAGACCATCACGCCGGGCGCCGTGCGGAGCAGGTCGCTCGTCTGGAACGCCTGACGCTGCTCGATCGCCTCGCGGTCGAGGAAGTAGCCGAAGCCGCGCTTCTTCGCGGTGTTGAACTCCTCGGTCGCCCGGTCGAGCACCGCCTTCCCGCGCACCTCGACGGTCTCGAGGATCTGCGCCGACTTGTCGAACTGCACGTCCAGCGTCGTCGGGCGCTTGCCGGAGAGCCGAACGGTACGCGAGACGGGGATGTAGCCGATCGCCCGTGCCTCGAGGGTCTGCGTCCCGCCGGGAAGATCGGTGAGGGTGTACGCGCCGTGCGCGTCCGCCACCGTCTCGGCGTACGTCCCGCGCAGTCCGACGCGCGCCCCGGCGAGGGGAGAGCCCGACGGCATGCGTACGACCCCGCTGATCCTCGCCGTCCCGCGGCGCACCAGCGCGCCGGTGCTGTCACGCGCCGGCATCGTGTCCGCGACGTCGAGTGCGAGGGTGGTCGTGGCCACGGTCGAGGCGGGGACGTCGACGCTCACCGTGCCCGTCATCGCGCGGCCCGCCGACGCCCAGATCGAGAAGTTCGCGTCGGGGGGCAGCCCGCAGAACGCGAAGCGGCCGTTCGCGTCCGTGGTCGCGCGGACGGTCGGCGTCGAGCGCGTCATCCCGCGCGTCCCGATCGACAGCTCGAACCACTGCGCGGTCACCGTTGCGTTAGGCACGGGGTCCGGGAGATCCGACTTCGTGACGGTGCCGAGGATGACTCCGCTCGAGTCGCCGCGCGGGCGCGGGCCGCAGTGCAGACCGATGACCCGCCGCGCCCCGGGGATCCCGAGCTCGACGTCGTTGCGCCCCGGCGTGACGGTGACGCTACGCACGGGGCCCTCGAGTCCGAGCGCGTCGAGCCGCTCGTGAAAGAAGGTCGCCAGGTACTCACCCGGCGGGACGTCGGTGACGCGAAAGAATCCGCTCGAGTCCGAGGTCGCGTTGAACGACTTCCCGTGCGCGAGATCCCCCTTCGCCGCGAGCTGGATGCTCGCCTCGGCGAGGGGGCGCATGATCGTCGAGTCGAAGACGAAGCCGACGATGAGCCCCGTGGTGGGCGCGGGGGGCGTCGGAGCGGGTGCCGGCGCCGTTGGCTGCTGCGCGAGAAGCGGCACCGCCGCGACAGCCGCGGCGACGAGGAAAGCGGAACGGGTGAGCAGCGTCATGCGGGAATTCGGGTGGGAACTGATGAGGTACCCCGCTAATTCCGCGCAGTTCGCGGGGGATTGCAAGGGGAGAACGGCGGGGAGAACTGCGGAACGGCAACGGCGGGCGGCTCGGCGATGGTGGCTTTGGCAATCACAGAGAACAGCAGACGAGGACCACGGAGGGCACGGAGGGGTCTTGGGCAGGGAGAGGACGCCGCGCTACGAGCATGGTGGCTCTTGTTTTGGGGCAAGCGGTGAAGGCTCCCCGCACTACGAGCCAACTAACTATTGGGGGCACGCCGGGTGAGTTGATCTCTCCACGCTTGCCCCCCAGCCAGTTCCGGCCCTGGTGCACGGAGCCCGAGCGCCTCACGGCACCCTCCGTGTCCTCCGTGGTCCTCTCTTGCCGTTCTCTGTGATTGCTAGAGCTACGACTCCGCCGTTCCACCGGCGTTGCCGTTCCGCAGTCCCTCCCGCCGTTCTCCCTCGTTGCGCTTTGCGACCCGTCCGCCCTACGTTGTCGCATGCCCCACCGCATCCGCGTTCGCGTGATTCACGCGCTCCGCTTCGCCCT